>JBDTIO010000520.1:0-4919 GCA_039936375.1 Caldimonas sp.
GGCGGCAAAGCCGCAGTCCATCCGGGTCAGAAATGGATGCCGCGCATCATCTGCTGCATCGCGATGGCTTCCGGCGACGGCGTGTACTTCTTGTCCTTGTCGCCCTTGGCCGCGGCACTGTCCGGGAACATCCTGAAGGTCGAGTTCATGACGATCTGCGCCACGCGCGGCACCAGCGCGTGCATCAGTTCGCCGGTGATGCCCAGCCGTGTCGCGATGCGCACCGGCTTCTCGACGCACGCCTCGGCGATCATGTTCGCCGCCTCTTCCGGCGAGAGCACCGGCACGTTGTCGTAGAGCCGGGTCGGGCCGATCATGGGCGTGCGCACCAGCGGCATGTTGATGGTTGTGAAGCTGATGCCCATGTCGGCGTATTCGCTAGAGGCGCAACGAGTCCACGCATCGAGTGCCGCCTTCGACGCGACATAGGCCGAGAAGCGCGGCGCGTTGGTCAACACGCCGATCGAGCTGATGTTGACGATGTGGCCCTTCTTCTTGGCCACCATGCCGGGCAGGAAGCCCATCGTCACGCGAAGGCAGCCGAAGTAGTTAAGCTGCATGGTCCGCTCGAAATCGTGGAAGCGCTCGTAGCTCGCCTCGATCGCGCGGCGGATCGAGCGACCAGCGTTGTTGACGAGGAAGTCGACGCCGCCGTGGGTCGCGGTCAGCCACTCGACCAGGCCGTTGCAGCTCGCCTCGTCGGCAATGTCGGCCGAATACGTCTCGACGGTCGCGCCCTTGCCGGCCTTGGCGAGGATTTCCCTTTTCGCTTCCATCAGCTTGGCCTCGTCGCGTGCGCAAATCACGGTGATCGCGCCGGCTTCGGCGAACTTCGTCGCCGCTGCCAGGCCGATGCCGGACGAGCCGCCGGTGACGAGCACCACCTTGCCGGCGACGGTGCCGTGCAACGAGTGGTCGATCTTCAGCGCCGGGTCGAGGTGGCGCTCCCAGTAGTCCCACAGCTTCCAGGCGTAGTCGGGCAGCTTCGGGCACTCGATGCCCGAGCCTTTCAGCGCGGCAAGCGCTTCGCGGCAGTCGTAGCGTGTCGGGAAATTGATGAAGGTGAGCATGTCTTCGGGCAGGCCGAGATCCTTCAGCACCGCGCTCTTGA
Organism: Caldimonas sp.; assembly: GCA_039936375.1. GTDB lineage: Bacteria > Pseudomonadota > Gammaproteobacteria > Burkholderiales > Burkholderiaceae_C > Schlegelella_A. Next base: position 1,112 of record JBDTIO010000520.1, read on the forward strand.
CACGCCGCACCGGTGCCAGCGCCATCAGCCCCTTCTTCACGCTCTTCGGAATGAAGCCGAGCAGGGCGGCGTTGACGAACAGGTTCATCTTCGGGGCGTGCGCGGCCCGGCTGAAGATGTCGAGCACGTCACCGACGCGGTAACCGACCGGGTCGACCAGATGAAAGCAGCGCTTGTCGAGCGGGGTCTTCAAATGGCTGATGTGATCGAGCGCGGCGACCACGAAATCGACCGGCACGATGTTGATGCGGCCGCCCTCGAGGCCGACCGACGGCATCCACGGCGGCAACAGCTGCCGCATCCGCTGGATCAGCTTGAAGAAGTAGTACGGGCCGTCGATCTTGTCCATCTCGCCGGTCTGCGAGTCGCCGACGACGAGCGCCGGGCGATACACGGTCCACGGCACCTTCGATTCCTTGCGCACGATCTTCTCGCTCTCGTGCTTGGTCATGAAGTACGGATGGTCGAGGCCATCGGCCTCGTCGAACATGTCTTCCCTGAACACGCCTTCATAGAGGCCGGCCGCGGCGATCGAGCTGACGTGATGCAGGTGACCGGCATCGACGGCCTTGGCGAATTCGACGACGGCACGCGTGCCGTCGATGTTGGCGGCGATCTGCGAATCGACGTCGGCCGACAGGTCATAGACGGCGGCCAGGTGATAGACGTGGTCGACGTGGCCCTTGAGTTTTTTCACGTCGTCGGCCGAGACGCCGAGTCTTTTCGCAGTCAGGTCGCCGTAGATCGGCACCGCGCGGTTCTTGCTGGCGGCGACGCCCCAATATTCCAGCAGGTCGCCGAGCTTGCCCTGGCTTTGCGACCGAAGCAGAAAATGGACAACGGCACCGCGCCGCGCCAGCAGCGTCTTGACGAGCCGCCTGCCGATGAAGCCCGTGGCTCCGGTGACGAAATAGCGCATGCATGCCTCCCTGTCGCGCCGCGCAAATCGCGCGCTCGCCCGTCGGCGATTCTTGTGCAAAGCAGAGATGGCACTGCGCGGGGCAAACCCCCACCCCGCGCCTGAAGCTGGAGGCGCCTGCAGCCGATTAGGGTGCGCCCCCGAGCGAAGCTGCCTAGAGTCGCGACCAGCCGCTGCGTATTGCAGCGTCCCACCTCAGGAGAGAACAAGATGGTCAAGAAACTCAAGGCGATGGCCGACAAGCAGAAGAAGCACGCGTCGGCCTCCGGCCTGTTCGACAGCGCCCTCGCCAACTCGGTCAAGGAACAAGCCCAGCAGATCTGGCTCGCCGGCATGGGCGCCTTCGCCAAGGCACAGGCCGAGGGCAAGCAGCGTTTCGAGGCGCTTGTCAAGGAAGGCGCGTCGCTGCAGAAGAAGACGCAGTCGGCCGCCGGAGAGAAGTTCGGCGAAGTCTCGAGCAAGATGACGAGCATGGCCGACGACATGACCGCCAAGGCCGGCCAGCACTGGGACAAGCTCGAATCGATCTTCGAAGACCGCACCGCCAAGGCCTTGAAGAAGCTCGGCGTGCCGTCGTCGACGGACGTGCAGGCGCTGAAGGACCGCATCGACGCGCTCACCGCGCAAGTCGCAGGCCGCTCGAAGGCCGCCGCCAAGCCGGCCGCGAAGAAGGCCACGTCGGCGAAGAAGCCGGCCGCCAAGCGCTCGCCGCGCAAGGCCGCGAAGAAGGCCGCCTGAGCCGGCGAGGTCGCGCGTCGGCGCGATACCCGCAAAAAGGAGAGCCCCACGGCGCTCTCTTTTTTACTTCTAGGCGCCGATCAGTGCGGCACGATCCCCAGGTAGCGCGCCTCCAGGTGCCGGCGAAAATGCAACGGGTTCAGGGGCTCGCCGCTCGCGCGCCCGGCCAGCTCGGCGGTCGTCCAGCGGCTCGCCTGCTGCCAGATGTTGGCACGCAACCAGTCGAAGACAGGAGCGTAGTCGCCCGAGGCGACGCGCGCATCGAGGTCGGCCGCGCCGCGGCGGATCGTCGCGAACCATTGGGCCGCGTACATCGCGCCGAGCGTATAGCAGGGGAAGTAGCCGACCAGGCCGGCGGCCCAGTGCACGTCCTGCATGCAGCCGTCCCTGAAGTTGCCGCGCGTGTCGACGCCGAGCAGCGATGCCATGCCGTCGTTCCAGAGCACCGGAATGTCGTCGACCTCGATCTCGCCTTCGATCAGGCGCTTCTCGATGCCGAAACGCATGACGACGTGAGCCGGGTACGTGAGCTCGTCGGCGTCGACGCGGATGAAGCCGGGCTCGACCCGCGTCAGCACGCGCTGCAGATTGCCGACCTCGAACGCCGGCTGCGCGCCGAAGCGTGCCGCCAGCAACGGCGCCAGGCGGGCGATGAAGCCAGCGCTGCGGCCCAGCTGCATCTCGAACGACAGGCTCTGACTTTCGTGAACCGCCATCGAACGGGCGCGCGCGACGGGTTGACCGAGCGATTCACGCGGCAGGTTCTGTTCGTAGCGCGCGTGGCCGGTCTCGTGGATCGTGGCCATCAGGCTCTGCGCGAAATCGTCTTCGCGGTAGCGCGTCGTCAGCCGCGTGTCCTCGGGCACACCGCCGGTGAACGGGTGAGCGCTCTCGTCGAGACGGCCGCCTTCGAAGTCGAAGCCGAGCAGTGCCATGACCTCGAGGCTCAGGGCTCGCTGTGCGGCTTTCGGGAACGGGCCCAGGGGCTCGATGACCGGCTCGACCGACTGCTTGTCGCGGACACGTCGCACGAGGTCGGGCAACCAGGTTTGCAGATCGCCGAACACGGCGGTCACCTCGGCGCTTGTCATGCCGGGCTCGTACTGATCCATGAGCGCGTCGTAGAGCGACAGGCCACTGGAGTCAGCGAGGCATTTCGCTTCCTCACGAGCGAGGCGGATCACCTCGCGAAGATTGCCGACGAAGCCGGCCCAGTCGTTGGCCGGCCGCTGCACGCGCCAGGCCTGCTCGCAACGCGAGGTGGCGAGCGACCTGGCCTCGACCAGCGCTTGCGGCAAGGCGTTCGAGCTCTTCCAGTCGCGCCGAATCTCGCGCAGGTTCGCTCGGGCCGCCTCGTCGAGCGGCTCGTGCTCGGCCTGATCGAGCAGGGCCGCCAAGCCCGGTTCGGTGCGCATGCGGTGCAGCAACGCGTCCATCTCGGCGAGGGCCCGCGCTCGCGCCTCGCCGCCCTTGGGCGGCATCATCGCGGCGCGATCCCAGCTGGCCATCGATTGCAGATGACCGAGGCGGTGCAGGCGGGTCCAGTTGCGAGTGAGCTGGTCGTAGGCGTCGGTCTTCATGGCGTCGGCGTTCGAAGGAGGACTCAATGGACGAACTGGCCGGGCCAGAGCCACAAGCCACCGGCCGTCATGATGAGGTAGCGGCCGAACTTGCCGATCGCCATGTAGATCACGCACGGCCAAAACGGAAGCTTCAGCCAGCCGGCGACGGCGCAAAGCGGATCGCCCACGATCGGCAGCCACGACAGCAGGCAGGCCCTCGGCCCGAAGCGGCGCAGCCACGCGAGGGCGCGCCCGTCGGGATGCTTGTGCGTCGCGTGCTCGTAGGCGCGCTCGGCGCCGTAGCCCATCCACCAGGTGAGCGCGCCGCCGAGCGTGGCGCCGATGCTGGCAACGAGGATCGCCGGCCAGAACATGTCCGGGTTCAGCTTGACCAGGGCAAAGACCGCCGGCTCCGAGCCGAGCGGGATCAGCGTGGAGGCGACGAAGGCGATGAAAAAGACAGTACTGAGGCCGATCTCGGGCAGCGCCAGCACGCGCATCATCCAGTCGATCGACTCGTTCATCGGCGCTGATTATCGGTAGCAGCGAATGCGGGTCGCACCGAGGGCACTGCGCGATTTCCCGCCGC
>JBDTIO010000521.1:0-3213 GCA_039936375.1 Caldimonas sp.
TGATCCCCGGCGGCGACGCGGCGGCCGAGTGGCACCTGGTGATGGCCACCGCGATACTCGCGATGCTGCCGCCGGCGCTGGTCGTGATGCTGATGCAGAAGTGGTTCGTCAAGGGCCTGGTCGATACGGAGAAATGATGCCCCCACGCTCACTTTGTTCGCGGCCCCCCGAGGGGGCGCGGCCGGTCTTGGGAACGACCCGGCGACCGGCCGGGCCGGTGCGCTGACATGGGTGCGATCAGTCTGCGTCAAGTCGAGAAGATCTACGGCCGCGCGCCGAAGGCCAACAAGGTCATCCACGGCGTGAGCGCCGAGATCGCCGACGGCGAATTCGTGGTCATCGTCGGCCCCAGTGGCTGCGGCAAGAGCACGCTGCTGCGAATGGTGGCCGGGCTCGAGGAGATCACCGACGGCGAGATCGAGATCGGCGGCCGCGTCGTCAACGATCTCGAGCCGGCCGAGCGCGACATCGCCATGGTGTTCCAGAACTACGCGCTCTACCCGCACATGAGCGTATTCGACAACATGGCCTACGGCCTCAGGATCCGCCGGATCCCCATCGCGGAGATCCGCACCCGCGTCGACAAGGCGGCGGCCATCCTCGAGCTCGCGCCCTTCCTCGAGCGCAAGCCCCGCGAGCTCTCAGGCGGCCAGCGCCAGCGCGTGGCAATGGGCCGCGCCATCGTGCGCGAACCGCAGGTCTTCCTGTTCGACGAACCGCTCTCCAACCTCGACGCCAAGCTTCGCGCGCAGACGCGGCTCGAGATCCAGAAGCTGCACAACGAGTTGCACGTCACGTCGCTCTTCGTCACCCACGACCAGGTCGAGGCGATGACGCTGGCCGAGCGGATGATCGTCATGAACGCCGGCCGGATGGAGCAGATCGGCACGCCCGACGAGGTCTACCACCGCCCGGCCACGACCTTCGTCGCCGGCTTCATTGGCTCGCCGCCGATGAACCTGGTGCGCGGCATGGCCGACGGCCGCAGCTTCACGACCGGCGGCCAACAACTGCCCTTGCCGGCCGACGCACCGCGCAACGGCGAGCTGGTGCTCGGCGTGCGGCCCGAGCATGTCGAGCTTGCCATCGCGTCGTCGCCCGCCAGCTGGCCGATGCGCGTGCAGGCGCTCGAGATGCTCGGCGCCGAGCGGCTGGTCTACGGCCTGATCGGCGATGCGCTCTTCACGGTGCGGCTCGACGCAACGCTCGCGCACCCAAAGGCTGGCGACGCCGTCGCGATCACAGCGTCGCCGGCCCATCTGCACTGGTTCGACGCGGCGACGACGGCACGCGTCGCCGCCTGAGGAAGCGGCGATGCCCACGCATTGGCCCTACCCGCTCTGGATCGCGCACCGCGGCGCCGGCAAGCTCGCGCCCGAGAACACGCTGGCGGCGTTTCGCATCGGCGCGGGGCACGGCTATCGCGCCTTCGAATGCGACGTCAAGCTCGCCGCTGACGGCGTGCCCTTTCTCCTCCACGACGCCACGCTGCAACGCACGACCTCGGGCCGCGGCCTGGCCGCGCAGCTGCCGTGGAGCGAGCTCTCGCGCCTCGATGCCGGCGCCTGGCACAGCCGCGCCTTCGCGGGCGAGCCCTTGCCTTCGCTCGAGGCGATCGCCCGCTTTTGCCTGCGCAATGACTTCGCCCTGAACATCGAGATCAAGCCGACACCGGGCGCCGAAAGCGAGACCGGCCGTGTCGTCGCCGAGCAGGCGGCCGCACTCTGGCGCCACGCGCCGCGGCCGCCGCTGCTCAGCTCGTTCCAGCGCACCGCGCTCGAGGCCGCACGCATCGCCGCGCCCGATCTGCCGCGTGCGCTGCTCCTCGAGACGCTCGGCGGTCGCTGGCTCGAAGACGCGCTGGCACTGCGTTGCGTCGCCATCGTCACGGCGTATCCGCAGATCGACACGACATCGATCGGCCGCGTTCACGACGCCGGCCTGAAGGCGCTGGTCTACACGGTGAACGATCCCGCCGAAGCGCGCCGGCTTGTCGACCTCGGCATTGACGGGCTCATCACCGACACGGTCGACCGCTTCTCGCCGGGCGAGGCCGTCGCCGACTGAAGGGCGATCAACTCGACGCCGGGCCGAACGGCTCTTCGGCGCCGCGCACGCGCGCGTAGACGCGGGTGCTGCGCGGCTCGCCGTGCGGCGTCACGGCGTCGAAACGAAGCAGCGCCTCCAGCGTGAAACCGGCGCGCTCTGCGACCTTCCAGCTGCGCTCGTTGTTGTCGTCCATGCGAATTTCGACGCGGCGCGCGGCGAGGTCGTCGAACGCCATTCGTGCCATCGCCGTCACCGCTTCGGTGACGATGCCGCGGCCCTCGCAGCCGGTCCTTCGCCAGTAGCCGATCTCGAAACGACGCAGCGACCAGTCGATCCGATGCAGGCCGGTGCCGCCGACGAGCTCGCCCTCGGCGCCGGACGGATCGCGCACGAAGATCAGCATCACCAGGTCTTCGCGCAGCATGAACCGCGCTTGCTGGCGGCGGCAATTCGCTTCCGACTCCTCGAGCGTCGGCAAGGTCGTGGCCCAGGGCAGCCACGGATCGAGCTCCGCGTGCGAAGCGACGACGGCGGCGTTAACCACCGCGCCGTCGCCGCGTTGCGGGCAGCGCAGGATCAAATGCGCCGTCTCGATGCGTTCGGGCACCTCGATCAGGAGCGGATCCATGGCCTGCGTACGTTATAGCGCCACGACGGGGCCGACGTCGCCCTCGACGCCGAGCCATTCGTCTTCACGCTCGGGCGCCGGCAAGCGCTTGACGGCGCGGATGACAGGGAGTCGCGAGGCCACCAGCGCCAGAAGCAGCGCGCCAGAGCCGGCGACCGCCAGCGACGTGCGCAGCCCGGAATGTTGGCCTAGCCAGCCGCCGAGCAAGGCGCCGGGACCCGCCGGAATCAGGATCAGCCAGCGCATCGTGCTCGTCATGCGGCCGAGCAGCGGTGCCGGCGTGACCGCCTGGCGCAGACCGAGGAAGTTGATGAAGATCAGCACCGCTCCGGTCGAGAACATCATGAGAGTGAGCGAGAACGCCGCCACGCCCCAGGAATTCGCCGGTGCCAGCGACAGCAGCAGCCAGCCGCAGCCGCAGACGGCGATACCGAGCACCAGGCAAGGCCCGGGGCCGATGCGCCGACTGATGCGGTTGCCGAAGACGCTGGCGACGACGGTGCCGACGCCCATGCCCGTGTAGCTGAGACCGATGG
>JBDTIO010000522.1:0-6785 GCA_039936375.1 Caldimonas sp.
CCGACCGGAACGCTGCGCCGCTTGCTGCCCTTGCCGAGGACGTGCGCGCTGGCGTCGGCGGCGTCGATCCAACCGGCCGCGTCGACGCTCGCGGTCACGTCGAGGCCGACCACTTCGCCGACACGCAATCCGCAGCCGTAGAGCAGCTCGGCGATGGCGACGTCGCGGGCGGCGAGCATCGGATCGTCGCCTTCGCGGCGATGCTCGACCAGTGCGACGGCGTGATCGACCGCCAGCGCCTTGGGCAGCGGCTTGGCCGCGCGCGGAGCGCGAACGCCTGCCACCGGATTGGCAGTGACGAGGCCGTCGCGGCCGAGCCAGCGAAAAAAGCCCCGCCAGGCCGACAGCGCCAGGGCGATGCTGCGCGGCCCCAGGCCGCCGGCATGCAGTTGCGCTGCCCAACGGCGGATGTGCTGTACCTCTGCCGAACGCAAGGGCACACCGGCCGCGACCGCGAAACGCTGCAGCCGCGCGAACGCCTCGCCGTACATCACGAGCGTTCGTGCTGCCAGGCGCCGCTCGACCTTCAGGTACTCGAGATGGCGCGTGACATCGGCATCCACCGCGAAAGCGTCGACTTCGTCCGTCATGGGCTCGGGCCTGTCAACGCCACGCGAGGAGCCCGCGCCTCGGGCTCACGCTGGCGGCAGCAGCCGCGTCAATGCGGCACTGGCGATCTCGCCGATGCGGGCCAGGAAGTCGGTGCCCATGTCTGCGGTATAGCGCGTCGGATCGGGCGAGGCCAGCACGAGCAGGCCGAAGGCGCTGCTCTGGCTTTCGTGGCGCAGCGGGATCATCGAGATCGACACCGCGCCGGCCGGCTCGCCGAGCCACTGCATCGCCTCGAAGGCGGCGTTCGCGCCGCAGTAGGGAACGGCGAGGCTGCCGGCGAAAGACTTGACCTCGTCTCCGACCTTGCGCGTAAACGAGAGAGAAGCGAAAGCGTCGGCGCCGCCCCAGACGCGAATGGCCGCCTGCGGGATCATGAACTGGTGCTTGAGCTCGCGCACGAGCACGTCGGGCAAGTCGGCGGCGTTGGCTGTCAGCATCAGCGCACGCGTCCAGCGATACAGCTTGTCGGCGATCAGGACGTTGTCTTGCCCGTTGCGCACCATCTCGATGATCTGCCGCTCGAGGCCCTTGACCTTGTCGCGCAGCATTTCCATCTGCCGCTCCTGCAGCGAGACCGCGCGCTGCCCGTGCGGGCTCGAGAGCTGCACGGTACCGAGCAGCTCGGCATGACGCTCGAAGAAGCCCGGGCTCGCCGCGAGGTAGTTCGCGATGTCGGTCTCGGTGATGCCTTGCACGCCTGTCGGCGTTCCGCCCTGGGTGATGGTCACAGCTCGATCTCTCCTTCGAAAACGGTTTCAGCCGGGCCCGTCATGAGCATCGGCGAAGTCTCTCCCTGCCACTCGATCGTCAGGCCACCGCCTCGCGTGTCGACCTCGACCTTCGCGTCGAGCAGGCCGACCCGGATGCCGACCGCGACCGCCGCGCAGGCGCCGGTGCCGCAGGCCAGCGTCTCGCCGGCGCCGCGCTCCCAGACGCGCAGGCGAATGTGCGAACGCGAGACGACCTGCATGAAGCCGGCATTGACGCCCTGCGCGAAGCGCACGTGTTTCTCGATGCACGGCCCCTCCTGCGCGACCGGCGCGGTGTCGACGTCGGCGACGATCTGGACGGCGTGCGGGTTTCCCATCGAGACGACGGCGAGATCGACCGTGCGGCCTTCGCCGAGCTCGACCGGCCAGAGCGCCAGGCCCGAGTCGGCCGAGCGCGGCGCCAGCCAGGTGACGTCGAACGGCGCGTGCGCCGGATCGAAGTCGGGCGGGCCCATGTCGACCGTGACGCGGCCGTCTGGTTGCAGACGCAGCTCGAGACGCCGATTCATCGTCTCGACGGCGAGCGTGGTCTTGTCGCTGAGGCCCTTATCGCGCACGTAGCGGACGAAGCAGCGCGCGCCGTTGCCGCAGTGCTCGACCTCGTCGCCACTGCCGCCGTTGAAGATGCGATAGCCGAAGTCGACGTCCCGTCGGGCCGGCTTGTCGACGACGAGGATCTGGTCGGCACCGACGCCGAGGCGGCGATCGGCGAGCTTCTTTAGCTGCGCTTGGTCGAGCGCGAGCGGCTCGCGGGTGGCATCGAGCACCACGAAGTCGTTGCCGGCCCCCTGCATCTTGGTGAAGCGAACGCGCATCTCGTGATTATCGCGTTCGCTTCCACCTCGACGTTCGCTTCGCATCTCAATACAACGACGGCTCGCCGGGCGGGCGGGTCTTGAAGCGGCGATGGACCCAGAGGTATTGCGCCGGGTTGCGCCGGATCTCGCTTTCGATCCAGCGATTGATGCGGGCGCTATCGGCCACCGCATCGTCGCTCGGGAAATCGGCCCACGGCTCTTCGTAGCGCACGCGATAGCCCTGGCCGCCGGGCAAGATCTCGGCGACCACGGGCTGAACGATCATGTTCAGCGCCCTGGCCATGCGCGAAGGTGCCAGCAGCGTCGCCGCCTCGACGCCGAAGAACGGCACGAAGGCGGCGTCGCGAATGCCGAAGTCCATGTCGGGCAGGTTGAAGAAACCGTCGCCGCGGCGAATGGCACGAAAGAGTGCGCGGCCTGCTTCGTCGCGCGAGAAGATCTCGGCATTGCCCAGGCGCAAGCGCCCGCGGCGCAGCGCCTTGTCGAGCACCTTGCTGGTCTGCTCCTGATAGATCCCGATGCCTTTTCGCTTCTGGAACAGCAGCACCGACGCGCCGGCGAAGTCGAGGCCCAAGAAGTGCGGTGCCAGCCACATCACCGGCCTGTCGCTTCGCTCGGCGAGGGTGACATCGCCTTCGACGTGGATCAGGCGCTTCAGCCGCGCCGGCGACGCGTACCAGAGCAGCCCGCGCTCGAGCAGGCTGCGGCCGAGCCAGCCAAAGTGCTCGCGCGCCAGCAGCTCGCGCTGATCGGCCGACAGGTCAGGAAAGCACAACTCGAGGTTGCGCAAGGCGACGCGTCGCCGCGAACCCACGAGATGCCAGCTGGCACGGCCGAGGCCGCGGCCGAGCGCCGCCTGCATGCCGAGGGGCAGCACGCTGATCAGCCACAGGGCCGCCAGGAGAAGTCGCGTCATCGGGCCGGAGGTTCGCGCCCGCGCACCAGGATGGGAGCGGACCGGCCGCAAGTATCGCGGCCCCGGCGAACCGTGCCAGGCCCGCACGAGCAAGCGCCCGCGGCCACGTGGCCGTGAGGCACTCGGTTCGTCGGGCGGCGCTGCCCGCGTTCAGGGCAGCGTCACGACCACCAGTTGCGAACCGCTCAGGACGAGGATCTGCTTCGGCCCGAGCACGGTCAGGGCCTGCACGCCGAACAGCGACGGATTCACCGAGCCCAGCACATTGGCGCCGCCGTTGGCGTGCACGATCGACGTGGCGGCCGGCGCGCCCGGCGCCAGCATGGAAAGGCCCCCGTTGTCGACGAAGTAGAGCGTGCCGTCGGCAGCGGCCGCGACGGTCGCCACCGACCCGCCGGCCGCCGACAGCGTCGAGACCATCGTGCCATCGGCCGAGATCTTGCGCACCGAGCCGGCGTCGGCGACGTAGATCGAGCCGTCGGGGCCGGTGGTCATCTGGCTCGGGCTCATGAAGCGCGCCGTCGCGATCGGGCCGTCGACGCGCGAGCACTGACCGAGCACGCCGATGCTCGTCACGTTGTTGGCGGAATCGACGCGGCGCACCGCGCAGTTGCCGGCGTCGCCGACGAAGACATCGCCGCTCGCGCCGACCGTCATGCCGAAGCCGCGGTTGAAGCGCGCTGCGCCGCCGTTGCCGTCGACCGCACCGAAGTTCGTGGTCGAGCCGGCGAGCGTGGTCACCGAGTTGTCGGTGCCGATGCGCCGCACCACATACTGGTTCCACACGTACAGCGTGCCGTCCGGGGCTCGCGCCATTGACGGGCCGAGGTCGGCGAACTGGGCGGCCTTGCCGACTCCGTCGACGACGCCGCCGAAGCTGCCGCTCAGGCCGGCAACCAGCGACACGGTGCCGTCGGGCGCGATCTTGCGAACGATGTCGCCGTCGGTGACGATCACCGCGCCCGCCGAATCGACGGCCAGGGCGTAGAAGTCATTGATCGCGAGGCCGAATTCGAGCTGCTTCAGCACGCCGACGCCAGCGAGCGTCTGGTCGAACACGCCCTCCTTCGCGATCGTCGTCACGTTGCCCGCGGCGTCGATGCTGCGCACCGCGAAATCTTCCGCGATCACGAGGCCGCCGCTCACGCCGCCGGTGATGCCGACACCGAGGTCGCGCAGGCGGGCCTCGCCCGGCGCGCCGTCGGCGTAGCCCTCACCGAGCGTACGCGAGCCGGTGAACGTGGTCACGGCGCGCGTCGTCAGATCGATCTGGCGGACGAGTCCGTCTTCGGTGCGCACGTAGGCGTTGTTGCCGCGTACGTAAACGTTGGTCGGAAAGACGATGCCCGCTGCGGCGCCGGTGCCGTCGGCGCCCGGCGACGCGGTGGCGCCGCTGCCGGCGAGCGTCTCCACCGACCCGGCCACGTTGCCGCTGCGTACGATGCGGCGCATGCGGTGGTTGGCACTGTCGGAGACGATGACATCGCCGTTGGCCGCGACCGCGATGCCGCTCGGGCTCCGGAACTGGGCGACCGTCGGCAGCCCGTCGAGGAAGCCTGCCGTGCCCGTGCCGGCGTATGTCGTCACGACGCCGGCCGTCGTGACGCGGCGGATCGTCGCGCCCTGGTTGTCGGCGACGTAGAGGTCGCCATCCGGGCCCATCGCAATGCTCCACGGGCTCTGGAAGCGCGCCGCCGGGCCGGTGCCGTCAGCCGAGCCGGTGAGGCCCGGCGAACCGGCGAGCGTGCTCACCGTGCCGTCGACGGCGATGCGGCGGATCGTCGAGTTGCGCGTGTCGGCAACGTAGACCACGCCGGCGGCGTCGTGGGTGAGCCCGAACGGCGTGTTGAAGAGCGCGCTGGTGAGAGCGTCGCCGTCGGTGCTGCCCGAGGTCGTCGTGCCGGCGAAGGGCGTGATCGTGAGCAGGTCGGCAGAAAGCTTCTTGAGCCGGTTCTGCGAGGCGAAGACATAGCTGCCGTCGGAGAGCTGGTCGATGGCGGTCGCGGCGCTGATATCGGCCTGCGGCCGGAGGCCGTTGATGGGCAGCAGGCTGAGGGTGACCGAGCCGGGCGCGCTGACGGTGAGCGTCGCGGCGCTGCTGGTCGTCGCGCTCTGGCCGCTGCAATCGAGCAGGGCGCGAAACTGCGCTCCGCTGTCGGCCAGCACCGTCATGAAGCTGTAGGTCGCGGCGGTGGCGCCGGCGATGTCGACGAAGGCCCCCTCCGTGCCCGAATTGCGCTGCCACTGGATGTCGAGCGTGCCGCTGCTGCACGTGCCACCGACCGCGAATGATGCCTGTGCACCGGTGGCGACGCTGGCGTTCGCCGGCTGCGGCGTGATCGTCAGGACCGGGCCGCTCGTCGCCACGGTCAGCGTCGCACCGTTGCTGGTGACGCTGCCGGCGCAGTTCGTCACCGCCGCGCGAAAGACGACACCGCTGTCGAGCGGAGTCGTCGAAAGCGTATAGGTGGCCGCCGTCGCGCCCTCGATGTCGACGCCGTTGCGCTGCCATTGATAGGTCACCGGCGCCGTGCCGGCGGCGACGACGGTGAAGCTCGCGCTCTGCCCCGCGGTCACGCTGGTCCCGGCCGGCTGGGTCGTGATGCTCGCGGCGACGCAGGTCGGCGGTCGACCTTCGGGCGGCGGCGGAGCGTCGGCGCTGCCGCCGCAAGCCGACAACACCAGGCCGGCCGCGACGGCAAGACTGCGCGCGAGCATCGCGAAGCCACGGCCGATGGTGATCGGTCGAACGAGAAATGCGTTGACGACGTTCATGGTGTTCGATCCGGTCAGAACGAAAACTGCGCGGCGACGCCGAGCATCTGCAGAGGCCCGCGCGTGGTGTGCACCTTGAAGCGGGTGACGTCGTAGTCGACGCCGACGCGAAGCTGCGGCGTGACGGCGTAGGCGATGCCGAGGCTGGCCAGCGGCTGCAAGGTGGTCTTGCTGACGCTGCCGGCGATGTCGCTGGCGTAGTCGAAGCGCGTCCTCACACTGGCCGCTCCGGCCCGCGCCGTCACGCTCCACGCCGGCGCGAATTCCCAGCGATAGCCGGCGGTCAGGCCGAAACCGCTGACCCTGAAGGCGCCGCCGAACTCGGTGCCGAGCGGCGTCGTGTCGCCCCCCTTGAAGTGGCCGGCATCGAAATAGAGCACCTGCAGGTCGACCGCGTCGTTCCAGCGGTAGCCGGCGAAAAGCTTGGCGTGCGAGCCGCTGCGATCGCAGTCGAACGAAGCGACGCAGTCGACGCGGCCACGATCGGCGCCGGCGCCGATGCCGATGCTGAAGTCGTCGCTGGCGACGGCGCTTGCCGCCGCGACCAGCCCGGCCCCGGCCAGGAGGCCGAGGAAGCATCGAGGCACGCCCGGGGCGCGGAATTTCGGATGAACGATGGCCATGGCGACTCCGTGGATGCACAGTGCTCGCCATCAACCGACGAGCCCTTGCTTCCCATGACGGGATTCGCGTGTCGAAGCTGCCACCGACCCGAAAATTCCCCTTCGTTGCGGGTCGCCGCGGCCTTCCTATAATCGCGATGTCGCCGAGTTATTGAACAACTTGCGGGGCGACGTAAAAAGAGTTCCGCTAAAGCGTTCGCCGCTCTCCAGAGCCCAGGCCGGCAACGCGATGTTCATTGCGGGCCCGATGACTTTCAGCACTGGAGACACA
>JBDTIO010000523.1:0-2512 GCA_039936375.1 Caldimonas sp.
GCGATGACGACGATCTCGGCCGTGGTCTTCCTCTACTCACCCGACACCAAGGTCGCTGCGATCGCCATCCTCAACCTCGACGAAGCCGGCGAGGCCGGCGCGGCTGCCGCCTGCGCCGTGCTCATCACCGCCGGCTCGACTGTCGTGACCCTGCTCTTCATGCTGGCCGGCGCCTGGATCGATCGGCGCACGCAGGCGTGGCGGCGCGGCACACGCTGAGGCGACACGTCGACAATCACGACAATGACAACGACAGGAGACGAATCCCGATGCAGCGCGATGCCATCCTCCTCACCCCCGGCCCGCTGACCACGACCGACCGCACCAAGCGCGCCATGCTGCGCGACTGGGGCTCGTGGGACACCTCGTTCATCGCCGTCACCACCGAGCTGCGTCGGCGCCTGCTCGAGATCGTCCACGGCCGAGGCACGCACGTCGTCGTGCCCCTGCAGGGCAGCGGCACGTTCTCGGTCGAAGCGGCGGTGGCCAGCGTCGTGCCGCGCGACGGCCACGTGCTGGTGCTCGACAACGGCGCCTACTGCAAGCGCCTGGGCAAGCTGGCGACGCTGATGGGCCGGCGCACGACGATCCTGCCGCACGCCGAAGACGCGCCGGTCTCGCCCACCGAGCTAGAGGCCGCCCTGCGTGCCGACGCGAGCATCACGCACGTCGGCTTCATCCACTGCGAAACCGGCACGGGCGTGATCAATCCGCTGCAAGCGGTGGCCGACATTTGCGCGCGTCATGGCAAAGGCCTGATCGTCGATGCGATGAGCTCGTTCGCGGCCCTGCCGATCGACGTTCGCGAAGTGAAGTTCGACGCCCTCGTCGCCGCCAGCGGCAAGTGCCTCGAAGGCGTGCCGGGCATGGGCTTCGTCTTCGTCCGCCAGGAGGTCATCGATCGCGCCGCCGGCAATTCGCACTCGCTGGCAATGGATCTGCACGACCAGCACGTCTACATGGAAAAGACGGGCCAATGGCGCTTCACGCCGCCGACCCACGTCGTCGCCGCGCTCGCCGAGGCGATGCGCCAGTTCGCCGAGGAGGGCGGCCAGCCGGCGCGCCTGGCCCGCTACACCGCCAACTGCGAGACGCTGGTGACTGGCATGAAGGCGCTCGGCTTTCTGCCGTTCCTGAAACCGGAGATCCAGGCGCCGATCATCCTCACCTTCCACGCACCGGCCGACCCGCGCTACGAGTTCAAGGCCTTCTACGAGGCCGTGAAGGCGCGCGGCTTCATCCTCTATCCCGGCAAGCTCACCCAGCTCGAGACCTTCCGCGTGGGCTGCATCGGCGCCATCGGCCCGAGTCAAATGAAGCAGGCGGTGGCTGCCGTCGCCGAGGCGATGCGCGAACTGGGGCTTTCGAGCGGCGCGCCGACCCTGCGCTGACGCGAGCGCGGAGAATGTCGCCATGACCACGCCCACCCCCGAACATCCCGCGCTCACCGCCGTCCGCAAGAGCGGCAGCGGCAAGGTCAAGGTCGCCGTCAGCGACATCGATGGCGTGCTGCGCGGCAAGTACCTGCACATCGACAAGTTCCTCGGCGCTGCCGAACCGGCGCCGGCGGGCGGCTTCGGCTTCTGCGACGTCGTGTTCGGCTGGGACATGACCGACACGACCTACGACAACACCACGCACACCGGCTGGCAGCACGGCTTTCCCGATGCGCTGGCGCGGCTCGACCTGGCAACGCAGCGCACCGTGCCGTGGGACGGCAATGTGCCGTTCTTCCTTGGCGAATTCGTCACGCCTGATGGTGCCCCGTCGCCGATCTGCCCGCGCCAGACCTTGAAGCGCGTTCTCAAGCGGGCCGAGAAGATGGGTTTTTCGGCGATGTGCGGCATGGAATTCGAGTGGTTCAACTTCCTCGAGACGCCGCAGAGCTGGGACGCCAAGCAGGGCGTCGGGCCGACGCCGATCACGCCGGGCATGTTCGGCTATTCGCTCTTGCGCATGAACCGCAACCGCGAGTTCGCGAACACGCTCATGGACGAAATGGCAGCCTTCGGCGTGCCCATCGAAGCCCTGCACACCGAGACCGGCCCCGGCGTCTACGAGGTGGCGATCGCCTTCGGCGAGGCGCTCGAGCAGGCCGATCGCGCCATCCTCTTCAAGACCGGCGCCAAGGAGATCGGCGCGCGCTTCGGAATCATGCCGAGCTTCATGGCGAAGTGGAGCGCCGCCTACCCCGGCTGCAGCGGCCACATCCACCAGAGCCTGAAGGAAGGCCCCGACGGCAAGACCAATCTCTTCTATGACGCCAGTTCGCCGCGCAAGATGAGCGCGTTGTTCGAGAGCTACGTCGCCGGCCAGGTTGCCTGCCTGATGGAATTCGCGCCAATGTTCTGGCCCACCATCAACAGCTACAAGCGGCTGGTCGAAGGCTTCTGGGCACCCGTCAAGCCCACCTGGGGCATCGACAACCGCACCGCGAGCTTTCGCGTCCTCGCCGGCAGCCCGAAGGCGACGCGCCTCGAGACGCGCTGCCCGGGTGCCGACGTCAATCCGT
>JBDTIO010000524.1:0-3121 GCA_039936375.1 Caldimonas sp.
AATCAAGCCGTCGGGCGAAAGCGCACCCTTGGCAGCGAGGAACGCCTCGACGTAGACCGCCCGGTCGCCGAGCAGATAGCTCTCCGGCACCGCCTTGATGATGTCGCTCGCACCGGCCGCGTGAACCCACTTGTCGGCGCGGACGATGGCGTTGGTCAAGGCCTGCGTCGTCACTGGATACTTGTCGATGAAGGCCTGCTGCGTATAGAGGCAACCCGCCGGCATCGGGCCGCCGAAAATCCTGTCGGCCTCGGCGACGACGCGCGTGTCGGAGATGATCTTCAGATCGCCCGAGCGCGACAGCAGCGTGATCACCGGATCGAGATTCGAGATCGCGTCGATCTGGCCCGAGCGCATCGCCGCGACCGCGCCGTTGCCGGCGCCGACGCCGATGACGGAGACATCGCTCGGCTTCAACCCGGCCTTGGCGAGCACGAAGTTGGCGAGCACCTGGGTCGACGAGCCGGGCGCGGTGACGCCGAGCTTCTTGCCCTTCAGGTCGGCCGGCGACTTGTAGTTCGGCATCGTCTTCGGATTGACGCCGAGGACGATCTGCGGCGCCCGCCCCTGCAGCACGAAAGCACGCAGGCGCAGGCCCTTGACCTGCATGTTGATGGTGTGCTCGAAGGCGCCCGAGGTCACGTCGGCGCTGCCGCCGACGAGCGCCTGCAGGGCGCGCGAGCCGCCGGCGAAATCGGCGATCGTCACGTCGAGACCTTCGGCCTTGAAATAGCCCTGCGTTTCGGCGATCGTCAGCGGCAGGTAGTAGAGCAAGTTCTTGCCGCCCACGGCGATCGTCAGCTTCGGCTTCTCGACGGCCTGGCTGCGGCCGATCGAAGGAAGAGCCAGCGCGGCAACGCTGGCGGAAAGAAGAGTGCGGCGGCGCATCGAGAGTCTCCGTGGGGGTTCGATGCCCGACTGTAGCGAATGCACGCTCGCCTTCGCCGGCCGAGGCGGCGTCTCATGCGGGGTATTGCGGTGCCCTCGTAGAATGCCCTTCGATGCGCTGCCGCCGGCCCTTTCTCGTGCTCGCCTGGGCTCTTCTTGCAGCGGCGGCACCCCCGGTTCGGGCCCTGCAGTCGCCCTCGACATCGACGCCCTCGGCCGCTTCGGTGGCCGCCGCCGAAGCGGCGCCTGGCGCCGTGCCCGCGCCGGCCCCACCGGTCTCGCTTTCGGCACGCAAGGTCTACGAGCAGGCCCGCCCTTCGCTCGTGCAGATTCGCACCGTGCTGAAGGGCCGGGCCAGCCAGACCTCCGTCGGCTCGGGTTTTTTCGTGGCCAAGGACGGCCTCATCGTCACCAACTTCCACGTCGTCAGCGAAGCGGCGCTGAAGCCTGACCGGCATGACCTCGTCTACGTCACGGCCGACGGCCGCGAGGCGCCGTTGCAGATCCTGCAGCTCGACGTGCTCCACGACCTTGCCCTGCTTCGCGCCGCCGATGCGCCCGGCCGCAGCTTCGATGCGCTGGCCTTTCGCACCGACGCCGAACCGCTCGCCCAGGGCGAGCGCATCTACTCGCTCGGCAACCCGCTCGACGTCGGCTTCGCAGTCGTGCAAGGCACCTACAACGGCCTGGTGCGACGCAGCTTCTATCCGCAGATCTTCTTCGGCGGCGCGCTCTCGGCCGGCATGAGCGGCGGCCCGGCACTCGACGAGGAAGGCCACGTCATCGGCATCAATGTGGCACGCCGTGTCGACGGCGAGCAGGTGAGTTTTCTCGTGCCGGCGAGCTTCGCGATGGCGTTGCTGGCGAGCGGCAAGGAGGCCAAGCCGCTGAGCGGCCCGGCCTACGCCATCGTCGATGCGCAACTGCAGAAACACCAGGAAGCTCTCACCGAGCGCTTCATCCAGCAGGGCTGGAAAGAAGCGACACACCCGCGCTATCACGTACCGGTACCGCCCGACATCTTCATGCGCTGCTGGGGCTCGAGCGAGCCGTCCCGCACGGGCGGCCTCGACTTCGAGCGGTCCGACTGCGTCATGGACACGCGCATCTTCGTCGGCGACTTCACGACCGGCGCGATCAGCGTGCGCCACGAGAGCTACGACGGCTCCAAGCTCGGGCCGCTGCGCTTCGCCGCTCGCTACGGACAGAGTTTTCGCAACGAGAACTTCGTGCGCCTGTCGTCGCAGTACCAGACCAAGCCGCGCTGCAACGAGGACTTCATCGACCGCAACGGCCTGGTGCTGCGCGCCGTCGTCTGCATGCGCGCCTACAAGAAGCTGCCGCAGCTGTACGACGTGTCGGTGCTCGTTGCCACGCTCGACCAGAACGAGGCCGGCGTGCAGGGCCGCTTCGATGCCCAGGGCGTGAGCTTCGCCAACGCGCAGCGCCTCACCCACCACTATCTCGACGCGTATCGATGGGCGAAGTAACGCACGCGAACGTCGACCCGGTCGCGCACGACTCGCTCGCCGCGGCGCCTCCGGCCGCCGCCCTGCTCGAAGCGATCGACCGCGACGGCATGGTGCGGCAGGCCTGGCGCCTCTCGCACTGGCCGGTCACGATCGGCCGCGGGCTCGACAACGACGTCGTTCTCACCGATTCGCATGTCGCCGCACACCACGCGGTGCTCGATCTCGTCCCGGGCGATGGTGCGGGCGTGGCGGCGCGCATCACGGTGCGCGCCGGCGAAACCAGAAACGGCCTCGCGGTGGGCCGCGAACGCATTGTCGGCGGCGAGGCGAAGAGCTTCGACGATGCGGGCCGCGATCTCGATCTGCACATCGGCCGCACGACCTTGCGCCTGCGCCTGCCCGGCCACGCACTCGCGCCCGAGCAGCTGCTGGCACCGATGGTCGCCGTCGATCGGCGCTGGCTGCCGACGCTCGGGCTGGCCCTAGCGGTGATCGTGGTGGTGCTCTTCAACACCTATCTCGACAACGACCCCGACGGCCTCGGCCGGGCGATGGGCGGCGCGGTGCTCACGGCCGTCAGCGGCGGCGCGATCTGGTGCGGCTTCTGGGCGCTGCTCTCGAAGCTGTTCGCTCGGCAAAGCAACTTCGCCTGGCACGTGCGCGTGTTCGTGATCGCGAGCCTGGTCATGCTGGCGATCAGCGGATTGCCGCCGCTGATCGCGTTCTCGTTGTCCTGGCCGGGGCTCACCGATTTCAGTTTC
>JBDTIO010000525.1:0-7927 GCA_039936375.1 Caldimonas sp.
GCGATGACGACCTCGCCGCGCCGCGCGTATTCGAGGAGCGCCCGGCCGACGATCTCCTCGCTCGTGCCGTCGGAATAGACGTTGGCGGTGTCGAAGAAGTTGATGCCGAGGTCGAGCGCCTTCTTGAGGAAAGGGCGGCTCGCCGCGTCGCCCAATGTCCAGGCATGGTTGCCCCGCGCCGAGTCGCCGTAGCTCATGCAGCCGAGGCAGATGCGCGAGACCTCGAGGCCGGTGCGGCCGAGTTTGATGGTTTTCATGGCTGTCATGTCCGCCAGTGTGCCTCGTTGTCTCGCGGCGTGCGTGGCCGGGCGGGGCGCCTTGTCGGACCACCTTCGTCATCGTGCAGACTGTCGTGATGCGATTTTCTTCGCGCCGCGCCGGCTACGACGCGGTGCAGCCGGGCAACCGTTGGCTTCATCCATCTCCGCCCTGACCCGCGCCCGACTGCAAAGCCTCTTTCGGGTCATACGCTTCGCCGTGACGATCGGCGCGGGGGGTGGTGTCGTCTACGCGGGCGCGAACGCCCCGCCTGGCGCCGACTCCTTCCTCGCTTTCCTGCTCGTCTCCGTGCCGATCGGCGTGATCGACGCCGCGCTCATCGCGATGGCCGTTGCAGGCATCGAGATCTTCCTGCTGCCTCGCGCCTCGATGCGCTGGCTCGACGCGCCGCCCTTCGCCGCGGTGTTCGCCCTGAAGACGCTTGTCTACGGCGCCATTGCGGCGGCCGTGGTTGCCGGCCAACCCGGCGAGCTCGCGCTCGGTGTCGTCACCGTCTACAACGTGCGCAGCGGGCTCATCTCGGTGATGCTTTCGCTCGTGCCCGTGGTCGTGCTGGTCATGATGTTCCAGGCTGCGGGCCTGGTCGGGTACCGCACCTTCATGGCCCTGCTGCTCGGCAAGTACCGCCGGCCCTTCGCCGAGCGGCGCTTCTTCCTGTTCGTCGACGTGGTGAGCTCGACGGCGATCGCCGAGCGGCTCGGGCCCCTCGAAGCGCACCGCTTTCTCGCTGCGGTGTTCTCGGCGGTCGCCGAGCCGATCGAGCTGTGTCGCGGCGAGATCTATCAATACGTGGGCGACGAGATCGTCGTTACCTGGGTCGAAACCGAGGGCGCTGCCGAGGCTCGGTCGCTGCGCTGCTTCTTCGAGATGCGCGCCGCCCTCGCGGCGGACGCGCGCCAGTTTCTCGATCGCTTCGGTGCCAGGGCGGAGTTGCGCGCCGCCCTGCATCTGGGCGACGTCATCGCCGGCGAGGTCGGCCAGGTCCGCCGTGCCATCGTCTTCCACGGCGACGTCATGAACACGGCCGGCCGCCTCGAGCAGGCGACTCGCGAAGTGGGCTGCTCTTTCATCGTCTCGGCCGAGGCGCTCGCTGCTCTCGGCCCATTGCCGGCGGCGCGCACGCGCGACCTCGGCGCGCTGACGCTGCGCGGGCGCAGCGAGCCGATTCACGCGTTCTGCGTCGAAGACCTGTCGGGCGTCGCCGCGACGAGCTGAGCTCACCTCCGCGTCTGCAGGGTGATCGTCGGCGAGGGCCGGAGTGGACGACGGCCTAAGATAGCGCGCAACTCCCCTCACTTCGCCGACCCCGCCCATGCCCGCCACCGCAGCGGTTCCGCGCCCGCGGGGCCGCACCCATCCGCAGCCGCCGACGCCTCTCGACGCGGCGTACGTGAAGCGGCGCGCGAAGGAGCTCGGCGCCGATCTCGTCGGCATCGCCAGCGCCGAGACGCTGAACGCGTTTCCGCCCGATCCGCGCTGGCCACAGACGCCCGAGCGCATCTCGCCCTACTGCAAGAGCGTGATCGTCATCGCCCAGCGCATTCCAGCTGGAGCCTTCCGCTGCAAGAGCAACACGCCGGTGCAGTACATCGACATGCTCGTGCTGCGCAAGATGGACAAGGTCGCCTACCGTCTCGCCGAGGAGCTCGAGGCGGCCGGACACGCGAGCCTCATCACCGCGTCTCAGGAAACCGAATGGGCCCTGAAGCGGGCGAGCTACGGGCGGCTCTCGACTCGCCATCTCGGCGTCGAGGCCGGCCTCGGCACGCTCGGTCTCGAGGTCAACATCCTGACGCCGGAGTACTGGCCGCGGGTCTACCTCACCGGCCTCCTCACCGAGCTCGAGCTCGAGCCCGACGCGCGCATCACCGAGCAGGTCTGCATCGGCGAGTCGTGCAGCCGCTGCCTGCACTCGTGCCCGGCCGACGCGGTGCTGCACTTCGGCATCGACAAGCGCGCCTGCGCCACCGAGGCGCAGGAGTTCGGCTTCGGCAGCATGCTCGGCATGTTCGACGGCCTCATCGACGGCAAGGCCGACGCGGCCACGCTCTTTCGCTCGCGCGATTTCTTCGGCTTCTGGCAAGGCCTGCTGCGCGTCGTTGGCTCGTTCGGCGACTGCCCGCGCTGCCTTGCAGTGTGCCCGGTCGGCAACGACTATCACGCCCATCTCGCCGAGGTGCAGAAGGTTATCCCCGAAAAGACGCCGGAGCACGTTGCCCTCGGCAAGCAGTACAAGGCGGATCGTGCGACGCACGACGCTGGCGAAGGCCCGGAGATCGCTGGCCTCAACGACTGGAATCGGCGCTGGGTCGGCGTCGAGGGCTATCAGGGCATCGTCGCCCGTCAGTTGCAGGAATTCAAGCGCCAGCAGAAGGAACGCACGGAGGCCGAGCCCGAATGAGCTTCGCGCACAAGCGGGTGCTCAGCGCGGCCGAGGTCAAGGCCAAGGCGATCGAGCTCGGCGCCGACCTCGTCGGCATCGCCGACGGCGCGCTGCTCGATGCGCACCCGCCGTATCCCGATGACCCGAAGCGCCCTTGCGACATTACCGAGCACGATGCTGGCCGCGTCATCGTGCTGGCGAAGAAGCTGAACAGCGGCGTCGCCCGCATCCTGCCCTGGAACGACCGGCACAAGTACTACAACGACGAGCTCGCCCTGTCGATGCTCGAGGAGACCTCGCTCGAGCTCGTCTACTGGCTCGAGGACCAGGGCTACCCGGCCATCATCGTGCCGCCGACGCACGTCGATCCCTGGCGCTACCAGGACGATCCCGAGCAGCACATGACGACGCTGCTCTCGCTGCCGCACGCCGCCGTGGAAGCCGGCCTCGGCACGCTCGGCCTCAACCTGCAGCTGCTCACGCCCGAGTACGGCCCGCGCGTCGTGCTCACCGCGGTGCTCTGCTCGGTCGACGTCGAGTGCGACCGGAAGATGGAGAAGGCGCTCTGCCTCGGGCCCGCGTGCGGCCGCTGCCTGAAGACGTGCCCGCCCGACGCGGTGAAGGAGTGGGATCGCGACTGGCCCGCCTGCGACACGCACCGCTCGCCCTACGGCTTCGCCAAGCTCTCTGGCCACATCGAAAAGCTTATCGACGCCAGCAGTGCCGAGGCGCGCCATGAGCTGCTGCGCTCGGAGACGACCTTCAATCTCTGGCAGAGCATCCTGCGCGGCGCCGGCGCGATCACCGGTTGCCGCCGCTGCGCCGACGTCTGCCCGATTGGCGCCGATTACGAAACGATGCTGAAGGACGCCGTCGACCTGATCCCCGAGAACACGCCGGAGAAGGAAGCGCGCCTCGCGGCGATGAGCGCCGAAGCGTCGACGCAGGGCGCCGCCTACGCGGCGCAGCAGCGCTGGATCGGCGAAGTGAAATTCCACCCGCGCGACCCGCGCAAGGCCTGACGCCGGTGCCGCTCGCGCTGCCGACCTCGCGTGCCGAGATCGCCGCCATCCAGAGCCGGCGCAAGGTGATCGCTGTCGAGCAGGCGCGGCGTGCGCCGTTCTATCGCGGCAAGCTCGATCACGTGCGAATGGACCGGCTCGACGATACCGAGGAGTGGGCCAAGATTCCGATCCTCGACAAGGAAGCGCTGCGCAAGCTCTCCGATGGCGAGTTCTACGAGTCCTTCTGCATCCAGCCCGAGGATGGCATCGCCGAATACTGGCGCTCGGGCGGCGCCACCGGCAAGCCCCTCTTCTATCCGCGCAGCTTCACCGACATTCGCTACGGGCTGCTGTCGTTCGCGCGCACCTTCATGTGCATCGGCGTCCACCCCGGTGCCCGCGCCCACGACTCGTTTCCGCTCGGTATCCACCCGGCGGGGCAGATCTTCGCGCGCTCGGCTACCCAAGCCGGCATCGCCATGAACTGGGCCGGGGCCGGCACGACGACGCCGTCACCGCTGCAGCTCGAGCTGATCCAGCGCCTGAAGCCGACGGTCTGGATGGGCATGCCGAGCTACGGCCTGCACCTGGCCAATCTCGCCGACCTGAACGGCGTCGATCTCGCCGCGAGCAGCGTCGAGACGGTGATCTGCTCGGCCGAGCCCTTGTCGGACGCCAAGCGCGTCAAGCTCGAGCGGGCCTGGGGCGCAAAGGTGCGCGACACCTTCGGCATGACCGAGGCCGGCATGATGGGCGCCGAGGATGCCGGCGGCGCGGGCCGCGGCTTTCGCATCTGGACCGACATGTACTGCATCGAGGTCGTCGATCCGGAGAGTCACGCGCCGGTCGCGGCCGGCGAGGTTGGCGCCCTCGTCGTCACGCCACTCTTCACCAACAACGTCACGCCGTTCCTGCGCTGGCTCTCGGGTGACCTGGTCACGCTCAGCAATGGAGACGAGGGCAATCCATCGCCGTTCTCGGTCTTCCCGCTGGTTCGCCACGCGCATCGTACAAGCGGCTTCTTCAAGGTGCGCGGCGTCAACGTCGGCCACGCCGAGTTTGAGGACTTCATGTTCAAGACCGAGTCGATCAACGACTTCAAGTGCGAGCTCGTGAGCACCGGTGGCCTCGACGTCATGTGCGTCTCGGTCGAGCTGGCGCGCGGCTGCGACACGGCGCGCGTGCTGGGCGCGCTCGGCGGCTCGATCAAGCACGGCTTCGAGATCAGTGCCGAGCTGGTGCTGCTCGAGCCCGGCACGCTGGCGCGCGAATTCGAGGGTAGCGTGAAGGCGCCGCGCTTCACCGACAAGCGACAGTGAGCGGTGCCGGGCGAGCTACGTCGTCCCGAGAACCATAGACGCGCAGAGCTCGGTCATCTGTGAGTCGTCGTCGCACCAGTCGAGGACGACGTCGAAGTGGTTGCGCCCGGCGATCTCGATCGCCTCCGCGCTGAAGCCGGCGCCCTGCCAGGCGGCGAGGTAGTCGCGCGACTGCACCTTGAAGCCGCTCGTCTCGTTCTCGCCCCAGGTCAGCACCAGCTTGCAGGGCTGCGGCGGCAGGTGGCGGATGGGGCTGAGCTCCTGGATCTGCTGCTCGTCGAACGCCATCCATTCGTTGACGAACGACTTCGACAGCGACAGCAAGTCGAACACGCCGCTCACCGGCATCGCGCCCTTGATCGCGTCGTCGGGCAGGCCGAACGCTTCGTGCCAGCCACCGGCGACGAGCGCGCCGGTAAGGTGCCCACCGGCCGAGCTGCCGCCGACGAAGATGCGATCCGGGTCGAGGCCGTGCGCGCTGCCGTTCTTGTAGAGCCAGGCGATCGACCTGCGCACCTGTCTCACGATCTCGGGCAGCTTCACCGCCGGCGCGAGCGTGTAGTCGACGATGGCGACGCTGATTCCGCGGCGCGTCAGCGCACCGGCCATGAAGGTCGATTCGTTCTTGCTCAACATGCGCCAGTAGCCGCCGTGGATGAACACGAACACCGGCTTCAAACCCGGGCCGGGCGCAGAAAAGATGTCGAGGCACTGGCCGCTCGGTGCGTCGTAGCAGAGGTCGCGCTCGTGCGGCAGCGTTCGATAGGCCTCGGCCGAGCGCTCGCGATAGAGAACCATGTTGGCCTCGAACACGCCGGGTGCCAGGGCAGCGCTCGGCCGGTAGGCGGCGTCGACGGCCGGGTCGCTTGCAAACGTCATCGTCGTCACACTCCCAGATAGCCTTGCCAGATCGACGGATCGGCGTCGAGCTCGGCTGACGTGCCGGTCCAGGCGACGCGGCCCTTCTCGAGGATGACATGCCGGTCGGCGAGCTGGATCAGGCGCTGCACGTATTTGTCGATGACGAGGATCGCCTGGCCACTCGCGCGCAGCGCGGCGAGGCAGCGCCAGATCTCCTGGCGCACGAGCGGCGCCAGGCCTTCGGTCGCTTCGTCGAGGATCAGCAGGCGCGGCTCGGTGACAAGGGCGCGGCCGATCGCCAGCATCTGCTGCTCGCCGCCCGAGAGCTGGTTGCCGAGGTGGCGGCGCCGCTCGTGCAGGCGCGGAAAGAGCTCGAAGACGCGGCCGATGCGATCGACGGCGCTGCTGCGGCCGGCCACCGCGTTGCCATCGACAACGCGCGCGCGCTCGAACGCGCTCAGATGCTCCTGCACCGTGAGGTTGGCGAACACCTGCCGGCCCTCGGGCACGAGGCCGATGCCGCGCCGCGCGATGCGATACGGCGGCTCCGCCTCGATGCGCGCGCCGCCGAAGCGCACCTCGCCGCCGCGCGCCGGGTTGAGCCCGGTGATGGCGCGCACCAGCGTCGTCTTGCCCATGCCGTTTCTGCCGAGCAGGGCCACGACCTCGCCAGGGCCGACGTGCAGGTCGACGCCATGCAGCACCTCGCTCGCGCCGTAGCCAGCGCGCAGCGCGCGCACGTCAAGTAGCGCCTCGACGGCGACCGGAACGACTGCCGCGACGGCGCTCATTCCTCGCCCAGGTAGGCCTCGATCACACGCGCGTCCCGCCGCACGGCGTCGGGCGGGCCGCTGGCGATCACCTGCCCGCTCACCAGCACCGAGACGCGATCGGCGAGGCGGAACACGGCATCGACGTCGTGCTCGATGAGGAGCACCGTCGTCTGCAGACGCAGGCGCTGGATGAGCGCTTCCATGCGCCGCGATTCGTCGTGGCCCATGCCGGCCATGGGCTCGTCAAGCAGCACCAGACGCGGTCGGCCGGCGATGGCCAGGCCCACTTCGAGGGTGCGCTGCTCGCCGTGCGCGAGCGCATCGATGCTCGCGCCGGCCTTGTCGGACAGGCCGATCTCGGCCAGCACTTCGTCGACGCGCTCTTCAGCCGCCACGGCACCCGACGCCTGCACCGCCAGCGCCACGTTGCTGCGCACGTCGAAGCTGCCGAAGAGGCGCGTGATCTGGAACGATCGCGCCATGCCGCGGCGCGCGCGCTCGTGCGGCGCCAGGCGCGTGATGTCGGCGCCGGCGAAGACGACCTTGCCGCCGTCGGGCTTCAGCTGCCCCGAGAGTTGCGCGACGAGCGTCGTCTTGCCGGCGCCGTTCGGGCCGATTAGGGCGTGAACCTCGCCGGCGAGCACCTGCAGGTCGACACCCGCGCTCGCAACGACGCCGCCGAAGCGCTTCGACAGGCGCTGCACGTCGAGCAGCAGGGTTCCGTTGGCGGCGCTGCTCATCGCATGCACCGCCACGCCGTGACGAGCCATCCGGCGAGCCCGCGCCGCGCGAACAGCACGACGGCGAGCAGCACCCAGCCGGTCCAGAACTCCCAGTACACGGTGTACGAAGAGAGCGTTTCCTGCAGCAGCACCAGCACGGCAGCGCCGAGCACGCCGCCCCAGAGCGACGCGACGCCGCCCAGGATCACCATCATCAGCAGCGTGCCCGACTGCGTCCAGTGCAGCAGCGACGGGCTGACGTAGCCCTGCTGGTTGACCGAGAGCGCGCCGGCGATGCCGGCGATGGCGCCGGCCGCCACGAACAGGATCAGCCGATAGCGATAGGTGGCAAAGCCGAGCGCCTCGGCCCGCACGTCGTCGTCGCGCGTCGCGACGATGGCGCGGCCGAACTTCGAGGCCGTGAAGGCACGCAGGCCGAGCAGGGTCGCGGCGAGCACCGCGAGCGCCACGTAGTAGAAGGTCGTCGTGTCCTTCAGGTCGAGCCCGAAGCCGAGCACGGAGCGAGCGCGGATGTTCAGCCCTTCGTCGCCGCCGTAGCCCTTGATCGAGTTCGCCAGGTAGAACA
>JBDTIO010000526.1:0-3659 GCA_039936375.1 Caldimonas sp.
CGCCCACGTATACCGCGCGCCGGTCATCCTCAATGTCGTCAACAACCAGTGGGCGATCTCGACCTTCCAGGCGATCGCCGGTGGCGAGGCCACCACCTTCGCGGCGCGCGGTGTCGGCTGCGGCATCGCCTCGCTGCGTGTCGACGGCAACGACTTTCTCGCCGTGCTGTCGGCGTCGCGCTGGGCCGCCGAGCGGGCACGCAGCAACCTCGGGCCGACGCTGATCGAATGGGTCACCTACCGCGCGGCGGCGCACTCGACCTCCGACGATCCGTCCAAGTACCGGCCGGCCGACGACTGGTCGAACTTCCCGCTCGGCGATCCGGTCGCCCGGCTCGAGAAGCACCTCCTTGCGATCGGCGCATGGTCGCCGGCGCAGCGCGAAGCGATGCAGAAGGAGCTCGATGCCGAGGTCGCCGCGGCGCAGCAGGAGGCCGAGCGCCATGGCTCGCTCCTCAATGGCCACATGCCGCCGATCGAGACGATGTTCGAGGACGTCTACAAGGAGATGCCGGCGCATCTGAAGGACCAGCTCGAACAGGCGAGGGCGTGACCATGCTGGCACCGACCCGAACCATCCACGCTCAGACCCGCAGCGCCGACGCTGGCACGACGCGGCCGATGACGATGATCCAGGCGCTGCGCTCGGCCATGGACGTGATGCTCGAACGCGATCCGAACGTCGTCGTCTTCGGTCAGGACGTGGGCTATTTCGGCGGCGTGTTTCGTTGCACCGAAGGCCTGCAGGCCAAGTACGGCAAGTCGCGTGTCTTCGACGCGCCGATCTCCGAAGGCGGCATCGTCGGCGCCGCGGTAGGAATGGCCGCTTACGGACTGCGGCCGGTGGTCGAGATCCAGTTCGCCGACTACTTCTATCCGGCGTCGGACCAGATCGTCTCCGAAGCGGCGCGGCTGCGCTACCGCTCCGCCGGCGACTTCACGGCGCCGATCACTGTTCGCATGCCGTGCGGCGGCGGCATCTACGGCGGCCAGACGCACAGCCAGAGTCCGGAGGCGCTGTTCACCCACGTCTGCGGCCTGCGCACGGTGATGCCCTCGAATCCCTACGACGCCAAGGGCCTGCTGATCGCCTCGATCGAGAACGACGACCCCGTCATGTTTCTCGAGCCGAAGCGGCTCTACAACGGCCCGTTCGACGGCCACCACGACCGGCCCATCGTGCCGTGGTCGAAGCATCCGCTGGGCGAGGTGCCCGAGGGTCACTACACGGTGCCGCTCGAAAGCGCGGCGGTCTTTCGACCCGGCAAGGCACTGACGGTGATCACCTACGGCACGATGGTGTTCGTCTCGGAAGCGGCGGCCAACGAGACCGGCATCGACGCCGAGATCATCGATCTGCGCAGCCTCTGGCCACTCGACCTCGAGACGATCGTCGCGTCGGTGAAGAAGACCGGCCGCTGCATCGTCGTGCACGAGGCGACGCGTACCAGCGGCCTCGGTGCCGAGCTGCTGTCGTTGGTGCAGGAGCACTGCTTCTATCACCTCGAAGCACCGATCGAGCGCGTCGCCGGCTGGGACACGCCCTATCCGCACGGGCTCGAGTGGACGTATTTCCCCGGCCCGGCGCGCGTCGGCGCGGCGATGCGGCGGGCGGTGGAGGCGCGATGAGCCTGCACGTGATCAAGATGCCCGACATCGGCGAAGGCATCGCCGAGGTCGAGCTGGTGGCCTGGCATGTCAAGCCGGGCGACCGGGTCGCGCTCGATCAGCCGCTGGCCGACGTGATGACCGACAAGGCCAACGTCGAGATTCCGTCACCGGTGGTGGGCACCGTGGTGGCGCTGGGCGGCGAGGTCGGACAGACCCTGGCGGTCGGCTCGGAGTTGATTCGTATCGAGCTGGCATCGGAAGGCGCGAGCAAGGCCCGAGGCGAGACGACCGCTGCATCCGACGCGACGCCAGCACCGCCTGGGGCCGCCGCGCCGCCTGCCCCGGCCGCATCTCTCGTCGA
Source organism: Caldimonas sp. (assembly GCA_039936375.1). Taxonomy (GTDB): domain Bacteria; phylum Pseudomonadota; class Gammaproteobacteria; order Burkholderiales; family Burkholderiaceae_C; genus Schlegelella_A. The sequence continues at coordinate 1,973 of JBDTIO010000526.1, forward strand.
GTCGCCCGCCGAGCGGGCCGGCGATGCGGGAACCGGGCAAGGGCCGGAGCAAAGGCCGATCGCGTCGCCATCGGTGCGCCGCCGGGCCCGCGAGCTCGAGCTCGACCTCGGCGTCGTGCGCGGCAGCGGCCCGAGCGGCCGCATCGTGCAAACCGACCTCGATGCCGCGGCAGCCGAGCGCGGCAGAAATGCCCCGGCCGCCCAGGTGCCGCTGCCCGCTGCAAGAGGTGCCGAACGGAACGGCGAGCAGGCGATTGCGGTGATCGGGCTACGCCGCAAGATCGCCGAGAAGATGCAGGAGGCCAAGCGCCGCATTCCGCACTTCAGCTACGTCGAGGAGCTCGACGTCACCGAGCTCGAAGGTCTGCGCGCTGTGCTCAACAGCCGCTGGTCCGGGCAACGGGGCAAGCTCACGCTACTGCCCTTCATCGCCCGCGCCATCGTCCTCGCGGTTCGCGAGTACCCGCAAATCAATGCCCGCTTCGACGACGAGGCCGGCATCGTCACGCGCCATGCGGCGGTGCACCTCGGCATTGCCGCGCAGACTGAAGCGGGGCTGCTAGTGCCGGTGCTTCGGCATGCCGAAGCACTCGACCTGTGGGCGCTTGCCGTGGAGATCGCCCGGCTGGGTGAAGCGGCGCGCAGCGGCAAGGCCTCGCGCGGCGAGCTGTCCGGATCGACGATCACCATCACCAGCCTCGGCGCGCTCGGCGGCATGGCAACGACGCCGATCATCAATCACCCCGAAGTGGCGATCGTCGGCGTCAACCGCATCGTCGAGCGGCCCGTCTACCGCAATGGCGTGCTCGTGCCGCGGCTGCTGATGAACCTGTCCTCGTCGTTCGACCATCGCGTCGTCGACGGCATCGACGCAGCGCGCTTCGTTCAGTCGCTGCGAGGTTTGCTGGAGACCCCGGCGACCTTGTTCATCGAATAAGCGGCGCCGCAAACTCCTTGTTTCCTATTTCGTCCCGAGCTCATCACTGAAGAAGCAGGCGATCAGATCGTAGGACTGCTGCCGCCGCGCGTCGTCGATCGCCGGATTGCGCTGCGCGCCCGGCGCTTGCGCCGCTGCGGTTGCAATGCTTTGCGGCCAAGGCGAAAGGGTGTCGAAGTGGCCGCTGCCAGGAACCGCGTCGAGCCTGCGACAAGCGCTGCAATGTGCGAGCACATAGCCCGAGTGGTAGACCGGGTTGAGAACTCGGTCGCTCTGCGCTTCGACGATGCCGACCGGGATGCGAATTGCGGCCAAGCTCTCGGGCGTGAAGATGGCAGCAACCGGTACCGAGAGGGCGACAGTGGCCACGCGTGGGTCTTTGACGCGCGGTCCGGCAAGCGGCGTGTCGTCGCCCTCTTTGAACGGCGTGGCATACGAGCGGGCGCGCGCAACCGCCTCGGCTTGCGACCTGACGCCGTACAGGCAGAAGCCAGCGTCGTCGCGAATGTGAATCGAGCAATGCCGCTTCAGGTCGGCGAGGCTCCAATCGCCGCCTGCCAGGGCCAAGCCGCTGACGCCGCCCGCCGACATGCCGTAGACGCCGACCCGATCGAATTTGAGATGAGAGGAAAAGCGTGGATCGGCGGCGACGGCGTCGATGGCCCGGCTGATTTCGAGGGGGCGACGTTGCCACGAGACCAGGCCGGCGTCGCTGTGGTCTTGCCAGTTGTCGCCGCGGTGCTCCGGCTG
>JBDTIO010000527.1:0-3689 GCA_039936375.1 Caldimonas sp.
AGACCCTAGCGGCGCACGCATGAGCCACTCGCTCACCTGGCCGATCGTCGGCGCGGTGCTCTTCGGCGCGCTGCTGCACGCCTCGTGGAACGCGCTCATCAAGTCGGGCCACGACAAGGCGCTCGACACCGCGCTGATCCACATTCTCGGCTGCGGCGTCGGCGCCGTGCTGATCGCGATATTCGGCCTGCCGCGCGCCGAGGCGCTGCCGTGGGTGGGCGCCTCGATGGTCATCCACATCGCCTACTACGTGACGCTGGTCGGCGCCTACAAGCACGGCGAGCTCGGCTTCTCGTACCCGATCATGCGCGGCACGGCGCCCCTCATCGTGGCCCTTCTCAGCGGCCGGCTGATCGGCGAACATCTGCCGCCGGCGGCCTGGCTCGGCGTCGCCGGCATCAGCTGCGGCGTGCTGCTGATCGGCCTGACGCGCTCGGCCCGCGGCGCCGGCTCGCGCCGCCACGCGCTCGCCTATGCGCTGGCGAACGCCGCCGTCATCGCCGCCTACACCCTCGTCGACGGCACCGGCGTGCGCGTCTCGGGCAATGCGATGCAATACGTCGCCCTGCTCTTCCTGGTCGACGGCGCGCCGTACTTCGCCCTCGTCATGTGGCAGCGCCGCGCCGCGCTCGGCCCCGCCGTCGACTACATGCGAAGGCGCTGGCCGGTCGCCCTGCTCGGCTCTTGCGCCTCGCTCGGCGCCTACGGCATCGCGCTATGGGCGATGACACGCGCGCCAATCGCTTCGGTAGCCGCGTTGCGCGAAACCTCGGTGCTCTTCGCCGCGCTGATCGGCGTGCTGATGCTGAAGGAGCGCTTCCGCTTCCAGCGCGCGCTCGGCACCGGCGCGATCGTCGCCGGGGTGATGGCGCTGCGCCTGGCCTGAGGCTGCCGGTGCCGCTGCCCGTCGAAGCGCGCATCGTCGTCGTCGGCGGCGGCATCGTCGGCTGCTCGACTGCGTACCACCTCGCCAAGCTCGGCGAGAAGAACGTGCTGCTGCTCGAGCAAGGCCAGCTCACCTGCGGCACGACCTGGCATGCGGCCGGGCTGGTCGGCCAGATGCGGCCGAACCGCAACATGACGCGGATGAGCAAGTACGGCATCGAGCTATACGCCACGCTCGAGGCCGAGACCGGCCTGGCGACCGGTTGGAAACAATGCGGCAGCGTCAACGTCGCGCGCACGCCGGAACGCATGAAGGTGCTGCGCCGGCAGCTCGCCCTGGCCCGCAGCTTCGGCGTCGACTGCGAGGAGATCAACGCGCAGCGCGCCGGCGAGCTCTTTCCGGTCATGCGCACCGACGACCTGCAAGGTGCGATCTGGATTCCCGGCGACGGCAAGGCCAATCCGACCGACCTGACGATGTCGCTGGCCAAGGGAGCGCGGCAACGCGGCGTGACGATCGCTGAAGGCGCCGAGGTCATCGGCGTGAAGACTTCGGGCGAAGGCTACGCGCGTCGCGTCGCCGGCGTGCGCGTGCGCCAGGACGGGCAGGAAAGCGAGATCGCCTGCGAGGCGATCGTCAACTGCGCCGGCCAGTGGGCACGCCAGTTCGGCGAGCTCGCCGGCGTGTCGGTGCCGCTCTGGTCGGCCGAACATTTCTACATCGTCACCGATCGCATCGAGGGCGTCCATCCGATGCTGCCGGTGATGCGCGACCCCGACGGCTTCATCTACTACAAGGAAGAAGTCGGTGGCCTCGTCATGGGTGGCTTCGAGCCCGTGGCCAAGCCGTGGAAAGTCGACCCGATCCCGTCGACCTTCCGTTTCGAGCTGCTCGATGAGGACTGGGACCAGTTCGAGCCGCTCATGACGGCGGCGATCCATCGCACGCCGTGCCTCGAGACCGCCAAGGTCAAGATGCTGCTCAACGGCCCCGAGAGCTTCACGCCCGACGGCAACTTCATCCTCGGCGAAGCGCCTGGGCTCAGCCGCTATTTCGTCGCCGCCGGGTTCAACTCGGCCGGCATCGCCAACTCGGGCGGCGCCGGCAAGCTGCTGGCCGAATGGATCGTCGCCGGCGAGCCGCAGAGCGATCTGTCGGACGTCGACATCCGCCGCTTCGGCCCGTTCATGGCCAATCGCAAGCTGCTCGCCGAGCGCACCGGCGAGACGCTCGGCCTGCACTACGCCATGCGCTGGCCGCGCCAGGAGCTCGAGAGGGCCCGGCCGCTGCGCACTTCGCCCCTCTACGACCTGCTCGCCGGCGAAGGCGCGGTGTTCGGCGCGAAGAACGGCTGGGAGCGCGCGAACTATTTCGTCGCCAAAAACGCCGGCCTCGCCGCTCCGAAGAGGAGCCACGCGCCCACGCTCGGCCGCCCCAACTGGTTGCCGCACGTGATCGCCGAACAGCGGGCGACGCGCGAGGCAGTCGCCCTCTACGACCAGACCTCCTTCGGCAAGCTGCTGCTGCAGGGCCGCGATGCGCTCGCGCTGCTCGAGCGTCTCTGTGCCAACACCATCGACGTGCCCATCGGCCGCATCGTCTACACGCCGATGCTCAACGAGCGCGCCGGCTTCGAGAGCGACCTGACGATCACACGGCTCGGCGTCGAGAGCTTTCTGCTCGTCACCGGCTCGGCGCAGCCGACGCGCGACGCCGACCGGATCGCGCGACATACCCGCATGCACGAGCACGCGGCTCTCGCCGATGTCAGCGGCATGACCGCGGTGCTGTCGCTGATGGGGCCGAATGCGCGCAGCCTGCTCGGCCGCGCCGGCGGCCCGCGAACGGCGGAATCCCTCGCCCCCGAGCGCCTGAAATTCGCGCACACCGCCGAGATCGACGTCGGCCATGCACGCATTCGCGCCGCGCGCATGAGCTACGTCGGTGGCCCCGGCTTCGAGCTCTACGTGCCGATCGAGATGGCGCGCCATGTCTACCTCGCGCTGCATGCGGCGGGCGACGGCCTGGGCTTGTGCAACGCCGGCTACTACGCGCTCGACGCGCTGCGCATCGAAGCCGGCCGGCGCGCCTGGGGCGCCGAGCTCGGCCCCGACGAGACGCCGGTCGATGCCGGCACGATGTTCGCCGTCAGCCTCGACAAGCCGGGCGGCTTCATCGGTCAGGAGGCGCTGCGACTAGCCGCGGCCGAGGCGCCACGCAAGCGTCTCGTCACCGTGGTGATCGACAGCGACGACGCCTGGGCCTGGGGCGGCGAGCCGCTGACGCTCGAAGGCGAACCCGTCGGCGAGATCACTTCGGCCGGCTTCAGCCTGCGCGCCGGTCGCAGCGTCGGCCTCGGCTATCTGCGCGGCCCGGCGGCGGCCAAGCGCCACGCGAGCAGCGCGATCGGCGTCGACCTCTGGGGCGAGACGGTCGCCGCCACGGTCTGGGATCGCTGGCCGCCGGCCGGCTAAGCTCGGGGTTGTATCGCGGCCGGATCGCCGCGCCGACGTGTCGCGTGACCGAGCAGCCTTTCACCCTTCGCCAGATCGCCGTTCCCGCCTTCGGCCCGTCGCTGCTCTTCGGCATCGGCGAAGGCGCGATCCTTCCGGTCATCGCTCTCAGCGTGCGCGAGCTCGGCGGCTCGGTACCGCTGGCCGCGCTCGTCGTCACGCTGATCGGCATCGGCTCGCTCGTCACCAACATTCCGGCCTCGATCATCACGACGCGCTACGGCGAGCGCTGGGCGCTCGTCGCAGCCGCCCTGTGGAGCGCCCTGGCGATGGCCATGTGCGTGCTGATG
>JBDTIO010000528.1:0-9926 GCA_039936375.1 Caldimonas sp.
CACTTGCCGCGGGTCGTCTTCGATCGGTGCGCCGTGCGACACCAGGATGCGTGCGAGCCCATCGATGTCGGCCCAGCGCAGCAGCTGGTCGCGCACGGCCTCCTTGTCCTTGACGAGCGTCAGCTTCACCGGCGTGGGAATGTGCGCCTCTTCGCCGGCAAAGCCCATCGCCTGCAACATCCAGCCGCCGAAGCCGGACGCGTTGCGTATGTTGCCGACTAGATCGTTCAGCACCAGCGTCGTTCGGCCGGCGCGGCGAACCGTCAGTGCCGCCTCGTGGCCGCGGGTGCCGGGCACCGTGATGAACTGCACATCGACGTCGGCGAAGTCGGGCGACGTGGTGTCGACCGGCACCGCCTCCGCGACCTTGTCGCGAGCGCCCTCGGGCGCCACGACATGAAGCTGCGGGTAGCGTGCCTTCCAGGCTTTCGCGTCGAGGCGATGGTGGTCGTTGGGGACGATCAGAAAGGCGGGCCGCCCCGCCGCTTCGAGCTGCGCCATGGTCAACTCGTCGAGCGCGATCGCGCTCCACACCGCCAGCCGCGCACCGGCGAGCCGCACCACGACCATGCGCCGCGGCAGCTCCATCAACGGCATCTGGGTGCGACCCTCGACGGCGAGGATGCCGTCGTCGATGTCGACGAGGGGCCGTGCGGCAAGACTTTCCACGTGTTGTTCAACGCGGTCATGTGGTTCTCCAGACGAAAGTTGACGATGCCCTGCAGCAAACGGCGGCCCGGCAACGCGCCGCCGTCAGGCAAATTGCACGCACAATCTTTGCGTGATCCTGCTCGCGCTCTCCTGCCCGCAATGCGGCGGGCCGCTGCCTCGCCAAGCGCTCTGGCGCACCGTCGTCTGTCCGCATTGCCGATCGAGCGTGACGCGCGCCTCTGATCTGGTGCAGCGAGCCGGCTTTCGCGCCGCCTGGCAGCGATCGCAGGCAGCGGCGGGCGAAGGCCGGCGCGTCGTGCAGGCGGCCGACGCTCGCTACGACGTGCTGCGCCTTCTCGGGCACGGCAGCGCTTCGGACGTCTATCTGGGCCGCCGGCTTGGTCCGCTGGCTTCGCTGGTCACGCTGAAGATCGCGCGCGACGACGGCGGCGCCGCCAGCCTCGCCAGCGAAGCGCGCCACCTCCAAGCGTTGCAGGCTCTCGACGGGGCGGGCGCCGCCTATTTCAGCCGGCGCCTGCCGCAGCTCATCCATTCGGGCCAAGGCAGCGAGACATCGGGCGAGGCCCGTTCGCTCTCGGTCTTTCGCCAGCCGCCCGGCTACTGGGGCAGCCTCGCCGCTATGCAATCGGCGCAGCCCGCCGGCGTCGATGCGCGCCACGTCGTCTGGATGTGGCGGCGTGTACTCGAGCTGCTGTCGTTCGTGCATCGCGGCGGCTGGTCGCACGGCGACCTGGTGCCGGATCACCTGCTCGTGCATCCGGGCGACCACGGCATCCTGCTGATCGGCTGGAGCCGTGCCCGATTCGACAGCGGCAGCGCCGCCACCGAAGCGCGCTCGCGCGACCTCGCGCAACTTGCGTGGGCCATGCGCTCGATCTTGCGCGGCGCATCGACGGGCGCGCCCGACATTCCTGCGCCGACGCCCGCCGCCCTCGCCGCCCTGCTGCTCAGCGCGAGCGAAGACGCGGCCTGGCAGGCGGCACACGACGCCGACGACGTCGAGCAGGCGCTCACGCAAGCGGCGAACGCGTCGTTCGGGCCGCCGCGCTTCGTTCCCTTCGACCCGCTCGCCGTCGGCGGCATCGGCCCGAGCTGAGATCGTTTCACAAGCCCGCTGGAGGAGCCATTCATGGGACAAGGCAGTTATTCGCACGCGGCGCATTCGGCGCTGCTCGCTGACCGCGCGGCGCGACCCGCGTCGGAGGTGTTTCGCCAGCGCGGTGTGCACAACCTGATGGACCCGCGCGGCCTGAAGATGCGCGAGTCGCGCGACAGCGCCGACCATCCGGCATCGCTCGGAATCGTCTTCGCCCTCGACGTCACCGGCTCGATGGGCGAGATCCCGCGCCTGCTTGCGTCACGTGACCTGCCGCATTTCATGAAGCTGCTCGGCGACTGCGGCGTCACCGATCCGCAGCTGCTCTTCATGGCCATCGGCGACGCGACCTCCGATCGGGCGCCACTGCAGGTCGGCCAGTTCGAATCGACCGCCGAGCTGATGGACCAGTGGCTCACCTGGAGCTACCTCGAAGGTGGCGGCGGCGGCACCGGCTCCGAGAGCTACGAGCTGGTGTTCTACGCGCTCGCCCAGCACACCGATCTCGACTGCTGGGACAAGCGCAAGAAGCGCGGCTATCTCTTCATGACCGGCGACGAGCTGCCGTACCCGCTGGTGTCGCGGCACCAGATCGAAGCGCTCTTCGGCGAAAAGCTCGACGAGGACATCCCGATCGAGGAAGTCATCGCCGCCGCCGCCGAGAGCTACCACCTCTTCTTCCTCATCCCCGACCTGGCCCGCCGGCAACGCTGCGAGCCGCGCTGGCTGCAGCTGCTCGGCGATCACGTCGTCTGCATGGAATCGGCCGACGACACCTGCGCCGTCGCCGCCGGCATCGTCGCGATGAGCGAAGGCTCGCTCGCCGACCTCGATGCCTTTGCGGCCGCCTTGCGCCGCACCGGCGCCGACGCCGAGCGCACCGGCGCCGCCGTGCGCGCGCTGGCGCCGCTGGCCGCGGTGCTTCGCCCTGGCGCCGCCCTGCCCGCGCACGCGTTCGCGGCGCCGGCCTCGAGCGCGCGGCCGGGCTGGTGGAAGAAGCTCTTCGGCTGACGCACCGGTGCCGGCCGATCGGCTCGTCTCGGTTCTCGGGCTCGGCTTCGGCGACTGCGGCAAGGGCCACCTGACCGATTTCCTGGTGCGCCGGCATCGCGCGCACACCGTCGTTCGCTGCAACGGCGGCGCCCAGGCCGGGCACAACGTCGTCCTGGCCGACGGTCGCCACCACACCTTCTCGCAGTTCGGCGCCGGCAGCTTCTCGGCCGGCGTCTTCACGCTGCTCGCGCAGCCCGTCGTCGTCCACCCCGGTGCGCTTCTCGAGGAAGCGCGGGCGCTCGAGCGGGTCGGCGTCGGCGACGCGTTCGAGCGGCTGCGGGTCGATCCGCGCTGCCGCCTGACGACGCCTTTTCACCAGGCGGCGAACCGGCTGCGCGAACGGCGGCGCGGCGCCGCGGCGCACGGCAGCTGCGGCACCGGCTTCGGCGAAACCGTCGGCCATGCATTGCGATGGCCGGACGAAGCATTGGTCTGGGCCGACCTGGCGCGGCCCGGCCGCGCCCTCGACAAGCTGGCCGCGTTGCGCCGCCGGCTGCGCGACGAACTCGAGGCCGACGCCGAAACGCGCGACTCGATGCCCATGCAAGCGCACGCCGAGTGGCGCGTTTTCGACGACGACGGCATCGCCGCTCGCTGGCTCGAGAGCGCGCGCCACGCCTGGCGGCGCGTCGCCGAGTTGCCGGCCGACGGCATCGCCGCCCGGCTCGCGAAGCCCGGGACGCTCGTCGCCGAAGGCGCGCAAGGCGTCCTGCTCGACGAGCGCCACGGCTTTGCGCCGCACACGACCTGGAGCACGACCGGCAGCGCCGGCGTCGAGGCCACGTTCGCCGAAGCCGGGCGACCGCGCGAAGTGACGCACCTCGGCGTGCTGCGCAGCTATCTGACGCGCCACGGCGCCGGGCCTTTGCCGACGCACGACCCGGCGCTCGACGCCGCGCTCGGCGAGCCGCACAACGCCGCCTCCAGCTGGCAGGGCTCCTTTCGTCGCGGCCACGCCGACGCGATCCTCCTTCGCTATGCGCTCGCCGCGACCGGCCCCTTGCACGGCCTGGCCGTGACTCATCTCGATGTCTTCGCGCGCCGCGTGCCGCTCGGCTGGTGCACGTCGTACGGAGCCGCTGCCGGCACGATCGATCGGCGCTGCTGCGAGATCGACCCGCACGTCGCCGACCGCGTCGTCGGCCTGAGACTCGTCGGCGATGCACCGCACGGGTCGACCCAAGGTCTGACGGCGCTGCTCTCCGGCGCGCGTCCCGAATACGATCCGCGGCCACCGGCGGATGCCGCCTCGTTCGTCGGGCGCATCGGCAGCGAAAGCGGGCTGCCGGTGCTGTTCAGATCATTCGGCCCGACACCAGACGACATCGCGTCGACGAAGGACGTCAGCTGACGCCGGGCAGACAAGGCCGATCGCGTCGGAGATCTCGCGCCGATCGGCCCGGCCTTCGAGCGTCGCTGACGTGAGGGCTGGCTACTTGATGGTTGCCGCGCCCGCCTTGCAGGACACCTCGTCTTGCGAGCCGCTGCCGCCCGAACAGCCGATGGCACCAATGATCTTGCCGCCGTCGATCAGCGGAATGCCACCGCGCGAAGCGATGACGCCGTCGATCGTCATCAGGTAGTTGAAGCCCGCCTGCTGGATGCCGTCTCGAAGGCCTTGGTCTCGCGCCGGTAGATCGCCGACGCGCGAGCCTTGTGTTCCGATACCTGGATCGATGCCAGCTGTGCACCATCCATCCGTTCGAACGCCACCAGGTTGCCGCCTGAATCGACGATGGCAACGTTCATTTTCCAATCGTGACGCTTGGCCTCGGCAACGGCCGCGGCGATGGCGGCGGTGGCCCGATCGAGGGCGATCGGCGTGCCGTACGGAATATCGAACGGCATCTTGTCGGGAATGGCGTCCAGCGGGTTCGCCGCCTGCTGCGCCCACAGGGAAGGAGCGACGCACAACAGCATGGCTGACAAAGCGAGTTTCGACTTCATTTCGGGTCTCCTCTTGTTTGGATCTTCTCGTCGGCTCGGGCGCGATCCACGAACGGCACGGCCTCTCGGGTTGCGCCGGTGATCTTCGCTCAAGTCGGCTCGCCGCGTGCTCGCCGCCGGCGTTTGGGTCGATGCAGGCGGCAAAATGATCCGATGACACGCCAGCGTCTCTTCGTCATCACCTTGCTCGCCCTGATGGCGTTCGCCGGCAACTCGCTGCTCTGCCGCGCCGCCTTCCACGCCACGAAGATCGACGCTGCCAGCTTCACGACGGTCCGCATTGCCGCCGGCGCGCTGATGCTCGGCTTGATCGCCCGCCTGCGTCGACCGGGCCGCGACGTGGCGGGGAGCTGGGCTTCGGCGCTGGCGCTGTTCGCCTACGCCGCCGCCTTTTCGTTCGCTTACGTCAGCCTCACCGCCGCCACGGGCGCGCTGTTGCTGTTCGGCGCCGTGCAGGCGACCATGATCGGCTTCGGCCTGGCCAAGGGCGAGCGTCTACGAAGCTGGCAGCTCACGGGCCTTTTCGCTGCGCTCGCCGGCCTGTTCGGCTTGCTGCTGCCCGGCCTGTCGGCGCCGCCGCTGCGTGGCTCCGTTCTGATGCTCGTCGCCGGCGTCGCCTGGGGCGTCTATTCGCTGCACGGGAAAGGCGGCGGCGACCCGCTGCGCGTCACGGCGGGCAATTTTCTGCGTGCCCTTCCGTTCGCCGCCGTGCTCAGCGCCGCGACGCTGCGCTGGGCTTCGCTCGACCTTGCCGGCATCGCCATGGCGGTCGCATCAGGCGCCGTCACGTCGGGCATCGGCTACGCGATCTGGTACACCGCACTGCCCTGGTTGAAGACCACGACGGCGGCGACCGTGCAACTCAGCGTGCCCGTCATCGCCGCCCTCGGCGGCGTCGCTCTGCTGGGCGAGACGCCGACGCCGCGCCTGCTGCTCGCCGCCATCGCCATCCTCGGCGGCATCGCCCTGGTCATCGGCGGCCGGCGGCGCCTGGCGTGAGCCAGGGCTGTTGAGGAGGGAGGCTCGCGCCGGTGTCGCGCAGGCCCTATGTGGCGTATTGCGCCACTCCGTTGCCGAACGACCAGTTCTCCTTGCGGGTTTCGACGAGCTGGATGAAGACGTCCTCGCGGCGCATGCCGACTCGCTCGTGCAGCCCGTCGGCGATAGCCTTGAAGAAGGCGCGCTTCTTCTCGATGGAGCGGCCTTCGCTCATCGTCACCTGGATGACGACGCAGTCGGCCGTGCGCTCGATGCCCATGTAGCGAGGGTCGACGATCAGATCCGCCGCGGCGTGCTCGGTGATGACCTGGAAGCGGTCGTTTTCCGGTACGTCGATGGTGGCTCTCATCGCGTCGTAGACGATGTCGCCGATGCGGCGGCGATGCTCCGCCGGCTTGCCGGTGGCGAGGTCGATGCGAACGAGTGGCATGTCAATTCCTTTGTCGGTGGCTGGAATGAAACTATCAAACAGACCGATCTGTCTGCTCTTTCGAACTGTACAGACCGGTCTGTTAAAGTCAAGCCCATGGCAACGACGACGAAATCTGCCGCGAGGGGCGCCCGCCCTTCGGCACGGGCCCGGCTCCTGGCCGCGGCCGAGGAGCTCTTCTACGAGGAAGGCGTGAACACGGTCGGCATCGACCGCGTGATCGAGCGCGCTGGCGTCGCCAAGGCGTCGCTCTACGACTGCTTCGGCAGCAAGGAAGAGCTGATTCGTTCGTACCTGGCGGCGCGCGACGACGCTCGGCGCGCCCGCATCACCGAAAAGCTGAAGCACTTGACGACGCCGAGAACACGGCTGCTCGGCGTCTTCGACAGCCAGAACGACTTGCTCGCCGAGCCGAACTACCGCGGCTGCGCCTTTGTGCGAGCGAGTGCGGAACTGCGTCCGGCCAGCAGCGTCAAGGGCGTTTGCGACGGCTCGCGGGCCTGGCTGCGAGCCCTGTTCACCGACCTTGCGAAAGACGCTGGTGCGGTGCGGCCCGCGGCGTTGGCAAGGCAATTGATGATGCTCTACGACGGCGCGTCGGTGGCCGCTCAGATGGACGGCGATGCGAAAGCAGCAACGGCGGCTCGCGCCGTCGCCTCTGCGCTGCTCGATGCCGCCGGCGCGCCCCGCTAGGCGACATCGGCAAGATGTGACAAACCGCAGCGCCGCGTCGCGTGCGGATGTCACGCGACCTGCCGCCTGCGGTGCGCCAGTCGCGGCCACGGTTTTCTACGATGCGCCTTCACTCGAAAGGCGCGGCATGGCGTGGCGACAAGGGCATCCGGGGCAGACACCGGCATCCGACATCGGCGAGAGCACGTTGCGCGGTGCGGTGCTCGAGAGCGCGCTGCGGCGTGAGCCAGCGCGTCCCGAACGATCCGCCGCCTCACCGCCCCGGCGTACCCGCTCGCGAGCCGCGCTGATTCGGGCCGAAACGCCCGTCGAGCCCTCGCCGCGTCCGGAGCCGCCCGAGACGTGGTGCGCCGAAGTGTTCGAGCTGATCGAATGGCGCCGCTTCGAGCACGTCGTCGAAGCACTGTTCGCGCAGGCCGGCTTCGAGACCCGCACCCAGCCCTGCGGTGCCGACGGCGGCGTCGACATCTGGCTGCATTCGAAGAATCGCCGCGGCACGGCGGTGAGCATCGTCCAGTGCAAGCACTGGAACGTCTGGAAGGTCGACGTCAAGCGAGTACGCGAGTTGCGCGGCGTGATGGCGGCGCACGGCATCGCCCGCGGCCAGTTCGTGACGACCTCGCGCTACACCGCGGAGGCGCGCAGCTTCGCGCGCGACAACGGCATCATGCTGCACGACACACGAAGCCTGCTCGAGCTGATCGCCAGCCGCGACGCAAAGCAGCAGCAGGAATTGCTGCGCGTCGCCTTCTTCGGCGAATACTGGAAGCCCACCTGCGCGAACTGCGGCATCAAGCTCGTGCCACGCCAGGCGCACGACGGCGGCAAGCCGTTCTGGGGCTGCCGGCACTACCCTCGGTGCAAGACGACGCTGCGCATGCGCTGACAGCGGTTCCCCGGCGAGCGACACCGGCGGGTCGCCACGCCAGCTCGCACGCGCCGGTCTCCTACCGCGAAGCAAGACGTAACGGGCGCCCGGGGTCGACACGCATGACCTAAAATACACTCTGTTACAGGCGAACCCGCAGGAGACAACGATGAGCCAAGCCACGTATGTGCGGCCGTATCAGGAGTCGAAGATCGAGGACGAGCCGATCCTCGGCACGGTGCTGTCGTTGCCCGACGGCCGGATCCAGCAACTCACCTGGAAAGAAAAGCTGATGGTGATGCTGCGCCTCACCAACGCCAAGCTCCTAGAAGAGCGCTATTTCAAGGCGGCGAATTCCTAAGGCTGGTCGCCTTCGGCTCGCTTGAGTCCAAGGCACCCGCCGGTCGATCGCCGAGCGCGAAGTCGACCATCATCTCGCGGCCGAGCGCTTCGAGCTTGCCGCGTAGCTCGTCGGTTGAGATTGCCGCAGGCACCAGAAGGTGCGCCGCCACCTTGAAGGTGTTCTTTGCCGACCCCTGAGCGCTGACGATCTCGGTGTGCATGTGCTCGATGCTGACGCCGCTTTCAGCCAGGATCCGCGTCATCTTGCTGACGATGCCGAGCCGATCTTCGCCAATGAGCTCGAGCTCGACGCCTCGCAGGCCCGCTGCGGCTTGCCCGCCCTCGCTGCGTGCGATGACCAGACGCAGCCCCGCCGACTCGAGACCGCGCAGCGACTCCGAAAGCGCATCGGCATTGCCGCGCGGCACTTCGAAATGAACCATGCCGGCGAATTCGCCGGCGAGGTGCGACAGGCGGCTGGCCGCCCAGTTGGCGCCGAAGCGCTCGGCCCGATCCGATAGCTGGCGAACGATCCCGGGTCGATCCGGTCCCATCACCGTGACAACCAGTGAGGTGTTCGCCGACGGCGCGTCGTCGGTCAGGACGACGGCGCGGCGAATCATCGGCGCCCGCGTCGCGAACCTGGCGTCCTGCGTCTGCGCCGGCAGGCTGCCGTGCTCGCGCGCATGGCGCACGACGCGGGCCAGCAACTCGAGACCGAGCGGCGCCAGGGCACGTTCCCACAGCTCGCGCGCGGTCTCGCCCTTGGCGACGAAACACCAGTCTTGCGCCGCGATGGCGCCGGCGTCCCAGCCGTCGGCCAGGTGATAGATCGAGCCGCCGGCGATCGCATCGCCTTCCAGAATCGTCCATTCCACCGCGGCAATGCCGCGATGGCGCGGCAGCAACGACGGGTGATAGCCGACGCCGCCCAGGAACGAACGGGCGAGCGCCTCGTTGCTCACCCGCGCATGCGTATGCGCGGCGACGATCAGCTCGGTGCCTTCAGGAATCGCGTCGCCGGGAACGGTCTTCGGATTTTCGAGCACATGCACGGGCAGGCCGGTGGCGTGCGCAGCGATAGCCAGGCGGTCATCGGCCGCGGGCACGATCACATTCACGAACTCGACGCCGTCTTCCTTGCGCAGGGCCTCGAAGACCGACGCACCAAAGAAGCGGGATCCCGCCAGAACGCATTTCATCGAGACTCTCCAAGCCGCCGTGCGGCCGGAATCATCTCATCTGACGGCGTCGGCCCGGGGTGTCGTCAGCCAGCCGAACCAGGCTGAAAGGCGATGTGTGGCCGAACGCGGCGCCGGCTCCGCGAGCGCCGGGCGCGATCGCGGTGGCACCGGCACGACGAGCCCAGCGCGCGGCTCCGGCCGTAGCACGCGCGCGTTGCCGCGAACGACCGGTCGATGGACGACGCGAAGCACCGGCTCGAGCCAGTCGACGATGGGCTTCCACTGGCCGAGATCGACCTGCGCCTGGGCAGCCGGAAGGTCGAACAGGGTGAGGCCTTGCTCGATGCAGCGAACGTAGACCTGTGCCTCGCGCAGCACGCCGATGAAAGGAAGCTTCAGACCACGCGCCCAGATCGTCAGCACCTCGGCCGCCTTGGTGCGTCCGTCGAGCCGCATGCCGACGGCGGCCACCTTGCAGCGGCCGCTGGCGATGCGCGGCAGCGCCATCAGCTCGGCGTGGCATTCGGCGGCCGACTCGCGGTCGAAGACCGAATTGCAGATCGGCATCAGGATGACATCGGCGAAGGCCACGACGCGGGCCAGGTCGAAGCCGCGCAAGCCGCCCGGCGTGTCGAGAACGAC
>JBDTIO010000529.1:0-3021 GCA_039936375.1 Caldimonas sp.
AGCTCGACGTGCAGATGGAACAGCGGCGTTTTTCGCAGCGCGGCGGGCGGTTCGAACGGGCCAGGAAGGGACATCGGCGGCTCCGAGCAATTTGCGCACCGGCGAGGCCGAAGCCACGCCGGATCAAATGCCCTTGCTGTCCGCTCTACCTGAGAGATTGTCGGCGCCGCGAGCGGTTCCGCTTGCCCCTTCGGTGGGCCCGCTCGAAACGGGCCTCTCTCCAGCGAGGAACGCCTGCGAGCAGGCGCTTGCCAGTCCTTGATGCCTGAGCGTTCGACCGGGCCGAGACCTGGTCTGCGCCTTCGGCGGCTTCACTGAAGAAGCACTCTCCTGGCGGCGCGCAGTGTAGCAGCGACCGACTCCAGCGACTTGGATAATCAGTGCATGACGAGCAGCGACGAATGGCTCCGCATCGAGTCGCTCGACCTCGAGGCGCAAGGCGTGGCGCACAACGCCGAAGGCAAGGTCGTGTTCGTCGAGGACGCGTTGCCGGGCGAGGAAGTGCGAGTCGCCGTCGGCCGGCGCAAGAACAACTGGGAGCAGGCGACGATGCTCGACATGCGCCGCGAGAGTTCGCAGCGCGTCGTGCCGCGTTGCCCGCACTTCGGCGTTTGCGGCGGCTGCAAGATGCAGCACCTCCACGTTGCGTCGCAGGTCGCGACCAAGCAGCGCGCACTCGAAGATGCGCTCTTGCACCTCGGCAAGGTCAGGGCCGAGCGCATCCTGCGGCCGATCGAAGGGCCGGCCTGGGGCTACCGGCAGCGGGCCCGGCTGTCGGTGCGCTACGTCGCCAAGAAGGCCGCGGTGCTGGTGGGCTTTCACGAGCGCAAGTCGAGCTTCGTCGCCGACATCTCCAGCTGCGAGGTGCTACCGCGCAAGGTGAGCGACCTGCTGCTACCGCTGCGCGCGCTGGTGGCCGGGATGGCGGCGCGCGATCGGTTGCCGCAGATCGAGTTGGCCGCCGGCGACGAGACGACGGCACTGGTGCTTCGCCATCTCGAGCCGCTGTCGAGCGACGACATCGAGCGGCTGCGCGAGTTCGGCACGAGGCACGCCGTCGAGTGGTGGCTGCAGCCGAAAGGACCCGACACCGCGCATCGCCTCGACGGCGGCGCATCGCAGCTCGAATACACGCTGCCCGAGTTCGGCATCCGGATGCCGTTTCGGCCCACCGATTTCACGCAGGTCAATCGCGACATCAATCGCACGTTGGTGTCACGCGCCGTCGGCCTGCTTGCGCCGGAGGCGCACGAATCGGTGATCGACTGGTTTTGCGGCCTGGGCAACTTCAGCTTGCCGTTGGCGACGAGGGCGCGGGCCGTTCTCGGCATCGAGGGCAGCGCGGCACTGGTCGAGCGCGCCCGCGCCGCGGCTTTTTCGAACCAGCTCGCCGACAAGGCGCGCTTCGCCGAGCGCAATCTGTTCGAGATGACCGCCGACGATCTGACGGCGCTCGGCGCTTTCGCGCGCTGGCTGATCGACCCGCCGCGCGAAGGCGCGTTCGCGATCGTCAAGGCGCTCGCCGATGTCGTCGAGTCGGCCGAGGCTACATGGCGACCGCCGAAGCGCATCGTCTACGTGAGCTGCAACCCGGCGACGCTGGCGAGAGACGCCGGCCTGCTGGTGCATCGCGCCGGCTACCGCTGCTCGGCGGCCGGTGCGGTCAACATGTTCCCGCACACGGCGCACGTCGAGAGCATCGCCGTTTTCGACCACGAGGCCTAAAGCAAAAGAAAACGGGGCTGCAGGCCCCGTTTTGGATTCAGCGAAGCGTTCTATGCTCGAAGCGTCGACCTAATTTCGATTGCCGCCGAAGATGCCGAGGATGGCCAGCAGGTTCGAGAACACGTTGTAGAGGCTGATGTACACGCCGAGCGTAGCGCTGATGTAGTTCGTCTCGAGGCCGTTCTTCACGCGCTGCAAGTCGTAAACGATGAAGGCCGAGAAGATGCCGATCGCCACGACCGAGAACGTGATCATCAGCGCACTCGACTGCAGGAAGATATTGGCGATGCCGGCGACGATGAGCATGATCACGCCGACGAAGAGGAACTTGCCCATCGTCGACAGGTCGCGCTTGATGATGGTCGACAGGGTCGCCATGCCGAGGAAGATCACCCCGGTGCCTGCGAAGGCGGTCATGATGAGCCCGGCGCCGTTCGAAAAGCCGAGCACGTAGCTCAGCAGCCGCGACAACATCAGGCCCATGAAGAAGGTGAAGCCGAGCAGGACCGGAACACCGGCCGCGGAATTTTTCGTCTTCTCGATGGCGAAGATGAAGCCGAAGGCGCCACCCAGGAAAACGATGGCGCTCATGCCGGCGCCCATCGTCAGGAGCGCTCCGGTCGACACCCCGATCCAAGCACCGAGCACCGTCGGTACCATCGACAGGGCGAGCAGCCAGTAGGTGTTTCGGAGCACGCGGTTGCGCTGCTCCACGCTGGCGACGGGGCCGGCGTAACCCATATTGATCGTTTGCAGGTTGGGATCCATGGGACCTCCGAGCGAAGTTTGACAAAGGCTGAGAGTAGCGAAGCCGATTCTAGTTCCGGACTCGCGCCGCCTCGCCAATCGGACCTCTCGAGAGACCGTACTGCGGCCCGAATGGCTTTCGAACCCGGAAGATGCGTCCTTCGTCGTCGTTTGCAAGTGCATCGAACGCGAGCCCGACGAGCCGTGGGCGGACCGCGCGGCGCTACAATTTGCCGCCTCAGCCCGCCTCGATCGCCGGTTGAAGCGGCCGCAACGTGGCCCCGGACGGCGGGCCGCGTGCCCCTCGTGACGGCGGCCCCGCTCAACCCTTGCCGCCGCGCCTCGATTCGGAGCTGTCTTCTTGTTGCCGCAACTGCTGCCCGCCCACGCCCAGGCTCTCCTGGCACTCGCCGACGGCACGGTCTTTCACGGCGCTTCGATCGGAGCGGAAGGCGAGACGACCGGCGAAGTCGTCTTCAACACGGCGCTCACCGGCTACCAGGAAATCCTGACCGACCCGAGCTACTGCCGGCAGATCGTCACCCTGAC
>JBDTIO010000530.1:0-5491 GCA_039936375.1 Caldimonas sp.
GCGTGATCGACTACGCGCTGGCGGGCCTGGACGATGCGCCGGCGCGCTACAGGCTGCTGACGACGCTGTTGGACCCAGAGCGGGCGCCGGCCATGGAGCTGGCGGCGCTGTATCACCAGCGCTGGCACGGCGCGTGTCAAGCGGGTTGTCGCCTCGGTCATGCGGCTAATGGCTGGGTATCGGTACTCCTCAAGTGTTCTGTGACGACGGAGTCGCGCTCGGGATTGAGCGTGACGCCGGTGATGTGAGACCAGTCGCGTGTCTTGCCTGACCAGCGCGATGGGTTGCGTTCGCGGGCCTGGAGGTACAGCGCGTGACGGGCGCCCAGGATGGCGACGTCGCGTCCGTCGTGTCGCTCGGCAGGACTGACGTAGCGGATGCCGCTGTGATGGTGATCGACGTTGTACCAACGCACGAAGCCGGCTGCCCATGCGCGCGCGGCGTCGAGTTCAGCGAAGCCCTTGGTCGGGAACTCTGGCCGATATTTTGCTGTTCTGAACAAGGCCTCGGAGTAGGCGTTGTCGTCGCTCACGCGAGGGCGCGAGTACGACGGTTTGACGCCCAGCCAGTTCAGCATCGCCAGCACCGTCGTGGCCTTGAGCGTGGCGCCGTTGTCGCCGTGCAGGACGGGCTTGATTTTGAGCCTGGCGATGCCCTCGGCGAGCGCAGTGCGGCGCACCAGGTGAGCGGCATGATCGGCGTCGTCGCTGGCGTGCACCTCCCAGCCCACGATCTTGCGGCTGTACAGGTCCAGGATCAGGTACAGGAAGTACCACCGGCCCTGCACGTTTGCGGGCAGGTAGGTCATGTCCCAGCACCACACCTCACGCGGCCCGGCGGCGATGTGCGTGGTCGGCGGGCGCATGGCCCTGGGCGCCTTGGCGCGACCGCGGTGAGCGGTCTGCCCATGCGCTCGCAGCACACGGGCGAAGGTCGACTCGCTGGCCAGGTACACCCCCTCGTCAGCCAGCGCCGGCACGATGCGCGCCGGCGGCACGTCGGCGAAGCGCGGCTCGTTGGCCGCAGCCAGCACCGCCGCGCGCTCGGCCTGGCTCAACGCATGGGAGGGCGGCGCCCGCACGGCCAGCGGCCTACCATCGCCGGCTGTGAGCCCGTCGCTGGCCTTCCAGCGCTGCAGGGTGCGCAAATCGATGCCCACGATCTCGCAGGCCAAGTGCAGCCGCGCACCGCTGCGCCGCGCTGTGTCGATGGCAAGGGCAAGGGCTTGGCGATCTCCGAGGCCGATCATTCGGCCTCGCCCGTGTGGAAGATCGCTGCGACTTTTTTTGAAAGTACCAGCAACGCCGCCGTCTCGGCCAGCGCCCGGTCCTTGCGCAGCAACTCGCGCTCGAGCTCCTTGATGCGCCGCCGATCCTGTTTGGTCTGCAGCGGGCTGGCGCGGGCCTCCTCGGGGTCTGCGAGTGCCTGTGTGGCGCTTTGCTGCCAGCCGGCCAGCTGCTGCATGTACGTGCCGTGCGCACGGCACCAGGCACTCTTGCCCGCCTCGTCCAGCGCCGCCGTCGTCAGCACCGCATCGAAGCGCGCCGCAGCCGTCCAGACCCGATCATGCGCGGGCTTGCTCATCGATTCACTACGCCAGCGCGCCAGCGTGTCCACGCCGATGCCAACGTCACGCGAGACGTCGTCCAACGCCGCGCTCTCCGGCGGCAGCAATCGCGCCACCGCTCTGTCCTTGAATGCCTGTCCGTATCGTGCCAATGTGTGCTCTCAAATCGCCCCCTGTTGTTGAAACAGGATGCAGGCTCTGCGCCGAATCGGCCGCGAACAAGGCTGTGGATTTGTGGACGATGCGCTGTGCGCACCGGCCGGCTTGCCGTGGACAACGCTACGCGTTGACCACCGCGCCGACCTTCGACCACAAGCCCCACAGCCTGCTGCCACTATGTGTGAGCCTGAACCCTCAGATGCAAGTTCTAAGGAGACGACAACCATTCTGGCGCGGGGGGAAACCACAACAGCATCACGCCTTCAGGCACGAAATCCCCTCGAGCTGGTGTGAGAGCCGCCGATCACCCGCCGCCCGGATTTGCTCCCTCAATGGTCGCGCTCGCTGCGGCGGTGAAATAGATGCCCGCGCCTTTCGCATTCAAGCTGGGGCGGTTTCTGAGGCGACAAGTGACGATCGCACCCGCTCGAGCCGTGCACGAACTTCGTGCGCCACGCTAGCCACCTCGGCATTGGAAGTCATCTGTAGTACTGCCACCGGGTCCATGAAGGCGACCACCAAATGCCCGCTCGGCTCTTCGCGCACCACGACATTGCAGGGCAGCAGCAGGCCGATGTCGGGTTCGGCGCTAAGCGCGCGGTGGGCGAGCGGCGGATTGCAAGCGCCCAGGATGCGATACGGCGGGCCGTCGATGCCGAGCTTGGTCTTCATCGTGGCCTGCACGTCGATCTCGGTGAGGATGCCGAAGCCTTCGGCTTTGAGCGCCTCGGTCACGCGCGTCACGCCTTCGGTGAAATCCGTGTCCTTGAGTTCGCACTGAAATCCGTAGGCCACCGGCGTCGAGGCGGCGGACGAAGTGGAGCCTGTCTTCATAAGGTTTCCTTTGGTCCCAAAACGGAAGCTGCATTGGTTAACCGATGCCGCTTTTCGACAGTCAGCGTGGGCGACGCAGGCTGTGAGGTCTGTGCGCCTCCGCACAGACGATGCCTGCATCGCGAGATAGGCTCAGTCAACTTGTTCTCACGCTTGGCGCTGACCCACTAGGCACCACCGCGCACGTTCGGGCAGATGCTCATGCGGGCACATGTGGTTCGGGACGCACTGGCAGTTGTGGCGACCTTCCGCCCGGTCGCTGCGGATGTGCTCGGGTCTATCGATTCACACGGAGGTCTCATGAAGATCTTGACTGCGGCGGTTGTCGGCGCGATATCGCTCCTAACCACGAGCGGCTCTTTGGCGCAGGGCGGCAACATGATGAACGGCAACGCCGGGGGCGGCGGCTGGATGGGCGGCGGATACGGCGGCTGGATGGGGGGCGGATATGGCGGCTTTTGGGTGCCTGTACTGGTGGTCGTCTTGATTGGCGTGGTCGTCTGGGCCGTCCTGCAAAGGCGCAAGTAGCCTAGGCGACAGGATGTGAGCCGCGCGGCTCACTCCGTAGTTGTCACGAGGTCGCACGAGAGTGCCAAGATTATTCGTCGGTTGCGCAACTGGATCGCACGCCGTTGGCCCACCTAGGCGCGGCAAAGGCTCGCCTATCACGGCTCTTCCTAACCGATCACAAAGGAGATACACATGAAAAAGCTGACAGTCGCCAAGACACTTGCGGCAGTTGCAATCGCAGCGGTCGTTCCCTATGCATTCGCTCAGACCGGCGGGTATGGGCCCGGAATGATGGGCGGATACGGCGGGTATGGGCCAGGCTCGGGAATGATGGGCGGCTATGGTGGGTACGGCATGGGGCCCGGAATGATGAGCGGCTATGGTGGTAACGGCATGGGGCCCGGGATGATGGGTGGCTACGGCGGTTACGGCATGGGACCGGGAATGATGGGTACCTACGGCGGCTCTGGCATGGGGCCGGCGATGATGTATGGGTACGGTGGCGACGTGCTGAGCGGACTCAATCTCACCGACGAGCAGCGCGAAAAGGTCACAAAGATCCAGGAAGCCCTGGCCACCAAGCATTGGGAGCTGATGGGCAAGATGCAGCAGCAACAGTTCGCGTTGCGCGAGCAACTCGCCTCCGGCAAAACCGACGATGCAGCCATCGGCAAGGCATACAAGAATATGGAAGGTCTGCGGCAGCAGATGTGGGCCTCGGGAGGAGACGCGCAGAAGCAGATGGATGCAGTGCTCACGAAGTCGCAGCGGGAACAATTGCAACGTGGCTTGAGCCGCGGAGCCAATTGAGCAAGCTCACCAGGCGTGGCCGCGCGGCTTTTGTTCGTGCCATGCCGACCCGACCAAAACTAACCGGACACACCATCGGACCGGCTCGTCTGGCCCAACGTTCCAATCAAGAATCTTCATTCTGACATTGCGTCGGTGCCGTGCTCGGACAACTGCGCTCCAAACCAGCGATGTATGGCCGTAAGCGCGTGAACGTCGGAGGTCTCGAAGGTGATTTGCGCACCGGTCGGCAATTCCGAGTAGGTGACCTTGATCTTCGACGACCCAGCATGAAGTTCCTTCAAGCCCGGCATGTTCGCGCCGTGCAATGTCGCCGGGTCTTCGAAGTTTCCTCTTTGAAATTCCCTCGCTTCATGTTGCAAGTGCTGCCGAATCAGCGAGATCTGATCAGGCTTGACGGTTTTTGGATCCCTGAGAACAACTCGCTGAACGCCACCGGATTCCGTCATTCTGAAGACGTGAACGGAAGTCGATATGTCGAAGGACATCACGTCATGACCCATGTGGTGAACATGTTCTTGCGTCGACTGCGCGAACGCTGGCACGGAAGCGGCAAGAACGGCGGAAACTGCAAGCGCGAGCGCAAAGCGAAAACAGTGGGTCACGACGAAGTCTCTTTGGTAACGATCGATCTTCGGGATTTCAACCCAGCACCGGGTTGGAGACAGTGTCTGCCTCTTGGAAGTTCCGCTAACGGGAGAGATCGAGGTCGCCTTGGTTCGCCGCATCGAGTGCATGCCGACAGCCACGACAGAGAATTGATGGCCAAAGGGTCTATGCTGAGAAATGGCAATGAACGAGTCGCATGATCACGTGATGCCTCAGCAAGCGTCTCCGTCTCCAGTGACGCCGCTGCCCAACACTGAAACCGATCCGGTGTGCGGCATGAAGGTCGCGCCGAACCCTGACAAGTCGGTCGAGCATCAGGGGCAGCAATACTTCTTTTGCAGCCAGCGCTGTATCGACAAGTTTCGCGCGAGCCCGGCGCAGTACGTGACCGCGACGCCGCGTGGCTCGGTCCCCGCAGGTTCCGCGGACGTCATCTATACCTGCCCGATGCACCCGCAGATCCGGCAAGCCGGCCCGGGAAATTGTCCGATCTGCGGCATGGCGCTCGAGCCACTCGACGCAACGGCCGGCGCCGACATTACCGAGTTGCGCGACATGACGCGCCGTTTCTGGGTGAGCGTCGCACTCACCGCACCGCTGCTGGTGGTCACGATGAGCGAACTCGTGCCAGGAGTCGATCTGCGGCATCGTGTCGGCGACGAGATCTTCAACTGGGCGCAGGCGATTCTCGCCACGCCGGTGGTGCTGTGGGGCGGTTGGCCGTTCTTCGAACGCGCCTGGGCCTCGTTCAAGTCGTGGCACCTCAACATGTTCAGCTTGATCGGGCTGGGCACCGGCACTGCGTTCCTGTTCAGCGTCGTTGCCCTGTTGTTCCCCGGCATCCTCCCGGATGCCTTCAAGATGCACGGCATGGTGCCGCTCTACTTCGAGCCGGCCGCCGTGATCGTCACGCTGGTGCTCATGGGGCAGGTGTTGGAGCTGCGTGCTCGCTCGCGCACCAATAGCGCGATCAAGGCGTTGCTCGAGCTCGCGCCGGCCACG
>JBDTIO010000531.1:0-6327 GCA_039936375.1 Caldimonas sp.
CAGGAATGTCAACAATGGCGACACGGTACCCATACCGGCAGTCTACCTTTTAACGTACCTTTCGTTCCAATATGTGGACACTACGCGGTCGACTCGTCAAGCCAAACGCTGCTGATCGAATTTTTGCGGAAGACCCCCGCACTGCACGGCTCCATGACTCGACGGATTGACAAACAACGATGTGCTACTCTAAAATGGTTCCATTATGGTTCCATGGAGAAAACCGTGCTGACATTGACGCTCAAAAACATTCCGACTCACCTGCACGCCCGCCTCAAGGAAAGCGCTGAGAAGAATCGCCGGAGCCTCAACAGTGAGATCCTGACGAGACTCGAGCGCGACGTAGCAGCGCCGAAGGTTGACCGAGGCAAACTTGCGCGAGCGCTGAAGGCTTTCACCAATCAGCTTCCCTACGTGGATCATCGGATCGGTGACCGTTACAAACGAAAGGGTCTCAAGTGATCGTTGTCGACACCAACGTCATCCACTACTGTTGGGTAAACGGCCAGAATACGGAGATCGCCCAAGCGGTCCGTCAGAAGGACCCTGAGTGGCACGCGCCCATTCTATGGCGCTCGGAACTACGCAATGTGTTGACCACGTATCTCCGGCGGGAATTTCTCACGCGCTCGCAGATTGTCGGAATACTGGGCGTTGTGGATCAGGCGCTCGCCGAGCGCGAACACATCATTCCCGACGATCTTGTGCTCGACGTTGTCGCCAGCAGCGCGCTGACGGCTTATGACGCAGAGTTCGTGGCGCTAGCAATCGCGCTGTCGGTGCCGCTGGTGACAGAGGACAAGGCGGTGCTCAAGGCGTTCCCTGATCGCGCGTTGACAATGGAAGCCTTTCTCAAATCGTGCCAAATTGCCGAGTAGCCAACCGCAAGGGTCGTTCGAGTCATTGGACACTACGAGATCTCCGCGAGCGCCGCCCAGAACCCCAACGCCCGTCGCCGACGGCAAGCTTCGGGGCCATGGCTATCCCGCGCTCCTTCAAGTCGCGCAGCAGTTCAAGCCAGCTTTGCTTCGATTCGCACACCCCGTCCGCAATGGCCAGAAACCGCTTCTGCCCGCGCTCGTTCACCCCGATCACCACCAGCGCGCATAACCGTGCGTCCTCGGCCCGCAGCCCGGAGTAGATGCCGTCGGCCCACACATACACCCAGCGCTCCTTGCCCAGCGGCTTGCGCCGCCACGTCCGATACTCCTGGCTCCAGCGCTGCTTCAGTCGCGCCACCACCGGCGCCAACAATCCCTTCGCCTCGGGTCCCACCAATACCGCCAGCGCGTCACGCATGTCGCCAGTGGACACCCCATGCAAATACAACCACGGCAACGCCGCATCGACATCTTCGCCCGCCGAGGTCAGTGCGGCGCAGCCGACACCGAATCCGGCATTGCCACAGACTCGCGCGCGCAAACCGGTGCGCAAGCCCTTGGCGAACCACCTGCCACACGAGACAGTGATTGGCGCTCCGGCTGACGCCTGTCCGGACTGCGGCAGCAAGATGCGACGTATCGACGCGAAGACGTCTTCGAGATTCATTTCGATGCCCTGCTCCGAGGCAAATCGCCCACTCGGACACGTCGAATTGCTCTATCGAAACCGAATGTATCTGGGTCAGGTTGCGTGCCCCCGCAACTAGACAAATCAAGGGCTTGCAGCAATGCAGGCCCTTTTTGGTTCGGCGATTGTGACCGGATTGTCCCCATAGTTTTTAATCTCGCCCGACGAAATCGTCACCCAGCGGCCTCGGTGCGGACTAGCAAATCAATGATTTGTCGCGATTGAAGCAACAATGCAATTTCGGTGATCGGGGGAAGAACCCGAGGGTCGACATCTTGATCGTCCACCCCTCGATGCGTTGCCGACATTGGCGCGGCGTACCGTCAATCATCTGTGCAGCCACCTCGTCTCGTAGCCACTCCCGTCAACCGCCGACCCAGTGACGGTACGCGTCGATCCACTCGGCGCCTTCGGGTCTGGGCGATGGAAGCGGAAGATCAAGAATGGGGACAGACTGTCGCTCGCGACCGCGCGTGCAGATGGCGACGATGCCGTTGTCGCCACGAAGGTCTAGCCTGGCAACTTTCACCGCGACGCCGAGTACGGTGGTGTCAAACGGAAATGCGAGGTGTTCCTCGAGCATCGTGTACCAGCCGGTGGTCTGCTCCGACTCGCCGTACGCATCGACCGTGGCCTCTTCGATCATGGCGGCCAGCCGCGCCTTGCTGATCCGGCCTGCTGTGTTGCGACTCTTTTTGGCGGGTTCTTTCAGTGGCATGTGAGCGTCCCTCTCAATCAAAGTCATCGTGCCGATCGAGTTCGGCCAGCACGTCCTCGTCGTATTCGACCATTGTTTCGGTCGCGGGCTCGGCGTAACCGAGCGGCGCTTCACCTCGCGCGTAGCCGATTGCGCGGTAGCCTTGAAGGCGTTTCTCGAACATCCGCAGCAGCATCGGAACTTCGCGGTCAACGTAGTCGAAGATGTGGAGGTCGCGCTTGCCGGGGTGAAGTCGATGCAGGCGCCCGGTGTATTGGACGAGGGTGCCCCTCCAGGAAATGGGCAGCGCCAGGAAGAGCGTGTCCAGCCGCGGATCGTCGAACCCCTCTCCAATGTACCGGCCGGTGGCGAGCAAGAGCCGTTCCTCAGCGGCAGGGATGGCCGTGAGCCGATCGCGCACGTTGCGGGATGCCTTCGCTCCCACCCCTCCATGCAGCACGACCAGATGCCGCGCAAACGGTCTGAGCTTGCTCGCGAAGTACTCGAGGTGGTCCCGGCGCTCGGTCAAGAGGATCGGGGAGCGCCCGTCTGCGAGCGCACCGATGACATCGTTGAGGATCATCACGTTGCGCGCCTCGTCCTGCGCCAGCGCACCGTAAAGACCCTGAATCCCGCCGTCGACGGCAGCGGCCGAAGCGCGGAAGTTGGTCTCGCGCACGATGAGTCGGTGCTCGAACGGGCGCTGGCTAGCCTGTGTCTTTGCAGTCACCGTGAAGCGCACGGGACCAAGCTGCATTTGGGTGATGGGATGGCGCCCGTCGCGTCGCTGCGGCGTGGCGGTCAGCCCGACGACGTAACGTGCCTTCGCCGACGCCAGCACGCGCTCGAACGAGACCGCCGGGAGATGGTGGCACTCATCGACGATGATCTGCCCGTAGCCAGCCACGAGATCCGCGACGGACTCCTTGCGCACCAGGCTTTGGATCATCGCGACGTCGATCCTGCCGGTGGGGTTGTGCTTTCCGGCACCGATCTGGCCGATCTCCTTGGCGCCAACTCCGAGAAACACGGTGAGTTGCGCGCGCCATTGGTCGAGCAGTGGTTTCCGGTGCACCAGGACCAAAGTGCTACGCGCGCGCGCGGCCACCAGGTACGTGCCAATCACAGTCTTGCCGACGCCAGGAGGAGCGACCAGAACGCCGCAGTCGCTCCCGAGAAGCGCGCGGGCTGCGTGATCCTGAATCGGCGTAAGGGTTCCAAGAAAGGGCAGCGCAAGCGGCTCACCGGAGACGCGCTCGTCCACGACATCGAGAACGACGCCCAGACCGGAGAGCATTTTCTCGAGATCGGTCCTGCAACCTCGCGGTAGAGCGACATGCTGAGGGAGATCCTCGGCGCAGGAAATCACTCGCGGGGTGAGCGCGGTCGACAGTCGCATGGTCTGTTTCTTGTAGAACTCCGGATTCTGGAAGGCCGCAATGCGCTTGATCTGGTTGAGTAGCGACGAAGGCAGGCCCGCCTTCGCGACGAAAAGTCGCTGCGAGAACACCGCTGACACTCGATCCGGGAGGGGACCGGTGATGCGCGGTGATTGTGGTTTCCCCGATGGCGGCCGCGTCCACGGTGCAGCGTCCTCGCCGTCGAGCACTTCCGCCATCCGAACGCCGACGACGCTTCCCGCGCGACTCGCGTCGGATGCGATCCGCTCCACCGTCAACGCGTCAATGCGGTTGATGGACGCGAGGTGCGCCCACTGCTGCTCGTCGGGAAACGCTGCGAGATCTTCGTTGAGAAAGACCGTGTTGCCTTCCTGCCTCGGTCCATGTTGGAGCGGCAGGGCGATCAGGTTGCCGAAGCCACCGCGCGGCATCGTGTCCTGGCTGGGAAAGAATCGGTCGTACGAGTCCATGCCAAGCTCGTGACGGCTGGCCATCGTCTCGGTGATGAGATGGCAACCCATCTTGCGAGCCGCCGCCGCCGCGACGGGGGTGGCAAAGAAGAACCAGACGTGCGCTCCGTTTCCCGAGCGTGAACGCTCAACCGCCACCGGCAGCCCCAGTCGACGGCTCGTTTGCACGAACGCGCGCACGTCGTCCCTCCACGCGCTCTTGTCGAAGTCGACGGCCAGAAACCAGCAGGTCTCATCGTCTTGCATCGGATAGACGCCCATTACGTGCTTGCCCTTCAGGTGGGCAATCACGGCTTCGTCGTCGACGGGCTTGAACGCCTGCCGGACACAGTCACCACATTTAACTTTCGGGAGCTTGCAGACACCAGGCACGAACTTGTTCGAGCAGGCCGGGGCATACCCTGGTTTGCCCGTCTTCTTGCTGACGAAGCGCGTGGGGTAGAGGTCTGGACGACCGCGGAAGAGCTGACGGAAAAGCGCCACCTTACCCTCTGCCGTGCGCGGCGCCGGACGCGACGGTGGTTCGGCAGCCGCGAGCCGGGCAGTCGCATCAAGCGTCGCGAGCTCGTTACGAAGTGCGGCAATTTGGACGCTCGCAGCTGTGCGCTGTGCCTCGATCCGCTGGAGGTCCGACTCTGCCTTTGCGAGCTCAGTGACGAGTTTGTCACGAGGCCCGGAAGGTGGGCCATTCCGGGACTGTTCCTCGCCAGGTGCTTTCATTCAAAGGTCTCCACATTCCAGCTTCGGTTCGCGCTGCAGGCGTCGTCCTGAATGACGCGGGCGCACCAGACGCGCTGGTAGGTGCGGAACCAAGCTACCCGTTGCCAGCGCGAAGGACCTCCCAGAACCGGCGAGGCGAAACGATTTTGAGCGCGCCAACGGTTGCGAGACGCAGCAACACCGCATCGCCGGTGACGAACAAGTCAGCGTGGCTGGCAAGCGCCTCACCGAGTACGAGTGCGTCCGCCGCATCGGCGTTTACGATTGCCGGCTCTGCCTTGTCTACGACCTGGGTTGCCTCGCTTGAAACGAAATCGACAATCTCGGCCGAACGGGCGATGGAAAGTTTGACCTTCTCGCGCAGAGCCTTTTCGAGCTCGCGGAGCACGGCCTGCCCAAGGATCAAGTCGTGATCCAGAAGCACTAGTTCGAGGACCTCCGCACACAAGCCGCGCGCGGCGAACGCGCTCACCAAGACATTGGTGTCAAGAAAAACCCTCACGAAACGAGGCGAAACACGTCCTCGTCAGTCACCAGACCCTGCGCCTCGGCAAACGGCAACGCCTTCCTCCTGAGCTCCCGAAAGCGCGCGACGGCAACCTGGCGCCTGAGCGCTTCCCGGGCGATCTCACTCTTGGTCCGCCCAGTGCCCTTGGCCACCCGGTCGAGGGCCTTCTCCAGCTTTGGGTCAAGACGTATGGTCAGTGTAGTCATCCACGATCTCCATGATGTACGACATTGTAGCACAACGTGCGAACATGGCGCACGCGCGTCATGACAACCGCGTTGAAATGGCCTGGGTGGCCTTGGTAAGCGGATCGAGGAGGCGAATATCGTGCAGCAACAACCCTTTGACGCTTCGGGGCTAGGAGCGGCTAGCACTGAAGCCTACTTGAGTGTCCTCCGCCCAGCAGCGATAACTGTCGGCGTTAAACAGTCCTCCGCCGGGGAGAAATTGGAGCGCCGCGGAGCCGAACTTAATTCTGCTTCCGCTTGGCCCAATGGAAAGGTAGGAGTCGGGCCTGCAATAGTAGGCACCATCCTTCGTGCCAATCGAGATATGCGTGAACTCGTGCAGCATGATGCCAACCTGCGAGGCTTTGTTGGCCACCGTCAGCGTCACGATCGTCGGTACCGTTGGCTGATCGAAGAAGGCACCGCACAACTCGATCACGCGTGCGACACCGCTCACGGCGGGCCACGCCCACGCGAGGCCCTCGCCCGGCTTGGAGATACAGACGTTACCGGCGCTGGTATCGGACGTAAACCGCTGCACGGCTGTCGTGTGGGTGGCGAATTCGTAGTGTGACGCAATTCGCCTGCGCCGGGCAGTCTTGTGCGTGTCCCTGATGATGGGTACCGTTCGTTACATGCGCGAACTTGTCATCCTCGCGGTCCACCTCCTCGTGACCTTCGCCAAGCTGCTCCGTCCCGGCGGCGTCCGCGCCGTCGCCGCAGAGTCGTTGCTGCT
>JBDTIO010000532.1:0-6280 GCA_039936375.1 Caldimonas sp.
GTTGCGATCGCAACCCAACCCTACCCGGCGCCGCCGCGGTGACCACCGCTATGGATAAGTAGCCCGCCTGCGCCAGACTCTTGGCGGTCGCTCCAGCGGGCTACTTACCCACAGCTCCTACACCACGGATGGGGGCACGACCCTGATCCGCCTCATGCCCGTCCTCGCCGAACCCCGGCCGGGAGCATTTCAGGTGAGGCAACGGGTCGGTATCCGGGAGCATTTCAGATGAGGCAATGCGACCGGCCATCGCTCGTGTCGCGCCATACCATGATGGCGCGCGGTGAGGCATATCGGCGGCAGCCGGCTGCTACCGCCTGACCCGCACGCCGGTGCCGAAGGTTCAGGGACGTAGCAAGAGATAGTGATCGGTCGAACCGACGAACGACAAAATCCGGGCTGGCCCGTGGTACATAAATACCGCCCATCTGTTAGGATGTCGTTCGCGGAACCTATCTGGGCCCGCGGTCATGTTGCCGCACGAAGAGGCCGGACACATGACCGCTTTCGAACCGCCACTAATTTTTGCTGATCCACCCTTGACCTTTCCGGGCCGTCCACACATGGACCAGCGGTCATGGGGCCGCGTCAGGGCGACCGTCGCTTTGGTGCCGTATTGCCGTCCTTCGAGCCCGAGATTGGCTCGGATAACGTGATCGTCATCGAGAGCTAATTTTATCCCAATCAAAGGGACCCCGTTAAATGATTGACATTGCAGGCAAGACAGTTGTGAAGTAATGCTTGATTTTCTACCATTACGGGTGCTTAGATCCCTAATACCGTAGGCGACCCGGCCAGCCGCAGCCCGGGCAATCAGGGGTACAACGAGATGAATGTTACGCACCTGAGACTGGCAACTCCCGTGCTCGTCGCTCTCGCGTATGGCGCGTCTCCGCTTGGGCCACGCCGTTTTTGGGCTCGGCGCAGAGTTTCGCGGTTCTGGGGGCCTCGACGGTGACCAACACCGGCGCGACCACCATCCAGGGAGATTTGGGCGTCTATCCGGGCAGCTCGATCACCGGCCTGGGGACCATCACGCTGATGGGAACCGTGCATCAGACGGATGCGGTCGCGCAGCAGGCGCAGGCCGATGCGTTGACGGCATACAACACGTTGGCCGGCGAGGCGGCCACCGATAACCTGACGGGCACGGATCTGGGCGGCCTTACTCTCGGGCCAGGCGTCTATCATTTTGACTCGTCGGCCCAGTTGACGGGAACGCTCACTCTCGATGCGATGGGCAATTCCAATGCGCTCTTCGTCTTCCAGATCGGTTCCACGCTCACGACCGCGAGCGCGTCG
This sequence comes from Caldimonas sp., assembly GCA_039936375.1. GTDB lineage: Bacteria > Pseudomonadota > Gammaproteobacteria > Burkholderiales > Burkholderiaceae_C > Schlegelella_A. The sequence continues at coordinate 1,303 of JBDTIO010000532.1, forward strand.
GTCGTCGATGTCATCAATGGGGGCCCGAATGACGGCGTGTTCTTCCAGGTCGGCAGCTCCGCCACCCTGGGAACCAGCACCGTGTTCGCGGGGAACATTCTCGCCGATCAGAGCGTCACGCTGAATACGACCGCCAAGATCCTGTGCGGACGGGCGATCGCGCTGAATGCCGCGGTAACGCTTGATACCAACACTATCTCCAACGACTGCACCGCCTTCAACGGCGACACGGGCCGCACCGACTTCGGCAGCATGGGTTTAGCCATTCCGGCGCTGTAACCGTGCCCGTTCCGGAGCCTGCGACCTTCGCGCTGCTCGGCATCGGCCTTCTCGGCCTCGGCCTGATCGGGCGTCGCCGCGCGTGATCCTCTCTCCCCAAGGGCATGCACGCTTGTGAACGAACCCTTCACATTTTCGCGAGGTTACGAATTGTCTAGACTCTTGCCAAATTATCCTGCAATTTAGCGCTTACGCAATGCCCAATTCAACGTGGTCGGAGATTTGTTGTGACGGAATCCGCGATGACACTCAGTAAATCATAGCGGTTCCACTCGAAACAGGGAGAAGGAAATACCATGACAACGCTCGGTGCCACTTCGATCCGCCCAGTTGCCTTTGCCGCTGCTCTAGCGGCCTTTGCGGTCGGCTCGACTGCTCACGCCACGGTTGTCAGCGGAGCAAGCGCCGCTTACGCGGCGTCTGTCAGTGCGACCATCACGCTTCCAATCGGCCCCCCCATTCCAATTTCCCTTGGCCCCATTCCGTCACTCAGCGACACGGCACCGCCGCCCTATAATAACTCTACATCTGTAAGTAATATCACCATCCCAGGTATTCTGACCATCAGTACCCTTAACGCCTCGGATTCCTCAGATGTAGACGGTTCACCTGGGGTGAAATTTGCTACCGCTGCTGCCTCTATTCAGAATCTGTCGCTTACCCTTCCTGGCTTGACCATCCTGGCAACTTTTATCGGATCGGATTCGCTGATTAATGGCGACTTTGGGAGCCTAACCCGCTCCGGCTTCACAACCCTGACCGGTGTCTCAGTAAACGGTGTCTCGGTCACCGACATGCCGCCCGTTAACGACGTATTGCTTGATGCCGGCGGTCTTAAGGTCGTTCTGAATGAGCAGACTCCGTCCGGTGATGGAATTTCCGAGTCTGATCTGACCGTGAACGCTGTTGATATTACATTCAGCGACTTTGTAGCCGGCCTTGTATCCCTGAATGGCCAGATTATTCTTTCGCACTCGTTTGCCGACCTTGCCGCCGTGCCCTCCGCAGTCTCCGAACCGACAACGTTAGCCTTGCTCGGAGCTGGCCTCCTCGGCCTGGGCGTTATCCGCCAACGCAAGCGCGGTTGATCCGAGCAGCGTGACAGTGGGAAAGGGGGCCGGGCTAGCGCTTGCCGCACCGGAAACGGCAATAACCTTGCGTCGTCCGCTCAGGTCGCCCGCTGATAGCCGTCGATCCGGACACCGCATCCCGCTTTCCCCTCACGAGGACCCCAGCGTGCCCGCGATCCATTACTGTAAATGGCAAAAGGGCTGACAGAACCGTTTGATTTCCACCAACACGCGGACGAGGTGGGGCGCAATCACCGACGGTTGTCCGGCAAGATTGAAACAGCATCGGCTAAATCCGGGGCCTCCCACGGGAGCAGCCGGAGCCGCCCAGAGAAAGGAACAGGGCTACGTCAGACAGCGGCGAGTTTGGATCGAGCGTCACGGCCCGCGCGTCTGAGGGTCGTGTCCCCGAGTTGAGGGCCGATGCGCCTCCCAGAAGGAGCGCACCCGCCAAGGCGAACCCAATCCGCACCCGGTCCACTAAGGTTTCGTGCGACTGGATTGAGTATTGACTTGTCGCGCGCTCGACTCCTGATTCTCCCGCCGGACCGCGTCCGACAGGACGCGCGCATTGGACTTCGCGAGTCCGGCTTCGCTTCGATCGACCCGTGCGACCTGCCGCCAATACTCCGCGGCTTCGCGATCGGTAGCGGCTCTATCCCTTGCCATGACAACGCTCCCTTGCCGCTAGAGCACGATTTCTTTAAGTCGAGTCGCTTTTGGGATTCCGGCTCGGCCAGCGGCGCGCGCGCCATTCTGATTGAAGATGCTGGAGCCGGAGGCCAGCGTCCATGTCTGGGGAAATTTCGTGCGCCGTTGACACACCCGACCCTATCCACTGCTCCCGCGTCGCGTTAACAGGCTGCGGAAAAACCCTTGCCCGAACCGGGGTCGATTTGATTCTCTGTCGCCGTTTCGGATCGGGGGGGCCAGGAGATGCGCGGGGCGGATCGGCAGACTGGCAAGCTGTTCAGCTACGCGAGCCCGGAGAGTCTGGTGCCGGGGGACCATCCGCTGCGGGCGATCCGGCGGTTGGTGAACGCGGCGCTGGAGCGCCTGTCGCCGGCGTTCCAGGCGATCTATGCGGAGGGCGGCCGGCCCTCGATCGGGCCGGAGAAGCTGTTGCGGGCGCTGCTGCTGCAAGCCCTGTTCTCGATCCGCTCGGAGCGGCAGCTGATGCAGCAGATCACTACAACATGTTGTTCCGCTGGTTCGTTGGGCTGGCGATGGACGTGCCAGTCTGGGGCGTGACGGTGTTCCCCAAGAATCGCGACCGCCTGCTGCAAGGCGACATCGTTCGCGGCTTCCTGGCGGCGATCCTCGCCGATCCGCAGGCAAAGCCGCTCCTCTCGACCGAGCATTTCTCGGTCGACGGCACGCTGATAGAGCGTGGGCCAGCATGAAAAGCTTCCGCCCGAGGGACGGCAGCGGCGAGCTGCCCGGGCCGGCCCGCAACGCGGAGCGCGACTTTCGCGCTGAGAAGCGCAGCAACGAAACGCACGCCTCGAGTACCGATCCGGATGCTAGGCTATTTCGCAGGTCGGCCGGGCAATCGTCGACGCTGTGCCACAGGGGTCACGTGCTCATGGGGAATCGCAACGGTCTTGTGGTGGACACCCAAACGACGCTCGCCACCGGCACCGCCGAGCGCGAGGCGGCTACCAGAATGGTCCAGAAACCCCCGCCGGGGGACGCGTCACGCTGGGCGCGGACAAGGCCTACGATGCGCGGAACTTCGTCGCCGCGATGCGACATCTGGGCGTCACTCCGCACGTCGCGCAAACACCAACGGTCGCCGCTCCGCGATTGATGGCCGCACCACGCGCCACTCCAGCTACGAGGTCAGCCAGTGCGTGCGCAAGCGCATCGAGGAGGTGTTCGGCTGGGTCAAGACGGTGGGCGGTCTGCGCAAGACCCGCCATCGCGGCACTGCGCGAGTCGGCGGGATGTTCACCTTCGCCGCCGCCTACAATCTGATACGGCTTCCCAAGCTGCTGGCTGGCGCGGCGTAGTCGTGCCCGGAGTCCGTCCGCGGCCATGATTTTCGCCCGCCAGCACACGAGAAAACCGTGAAATGGCCGCTCGCAACCCGGCTCAGCCGCCGCCAACTCGCTCAGGCACTCGCAATTCGCGCGCTTTTCCGCAACCTGTTATTGCTGCTGGTGGGGCCGTAGGATTTGGGTAAGGGTGTTGCTGACCTTCGACGAATTCGGCTTCTACCGGGGCTAGGCTGGGTGCTGGTGCGAAGAAACGCCCATTCGCCCACTCACCGGCTGGCGCGCACCGCAACGCTGCGGCGGGAAGCCGCGTCGCGGCTAGGGAAAGCAGTTGGGACATGCAGATATTCACGTTCAAATCGAGCCAAGACGTTGATCTCATCGGATTCAGCCGCGACAAGACTGGTTCAAGTCTTCCTTCGGAGTTCGGACCGTGGCTTGCTGCGGGAAGTAGCGTGATCTCGCCGGCCAAGGGTGCGGCTAGCGTTGGCCCAGCCCGCATCCTTGAAGGGATTGAGCAAGATGGATACTGCATTGTCCGGTCCCAAGGCATTGCGGGAGGTTGTTCTACTTCACCCTGTACGACTGGAGACCGGAGCCGCTGACCGCCGAACAGCGCCGGGACCTGCTGAAGATCGTCGAGGACCGCGACGGGACAGGCTCGCTGCTCATTGGAGTTCGGTTCGCATGCCGCACGCTCTCGCGGCGCCCCCCACTGGCCTTTGCAAGATCGCCGCGCAAATCATTGTTCCTGTCTTGCCGCGGGCCCCACGTGGCGCGTCGAGGGGAGCTATCCGAGCCGAATTCTCTCCTCCCCGTTAGTTCACGTCCTTATCGTGACGAAATAGCGACGGAGTTCAGGGCCCGGGCTACTCTGCTGCCAAACGACCAGAATTCGGCCTGGAGGGACGATTGTGAACAGAGCGTCCCGCGATTGCACTTGCGCTGTCGCTCTTTGCCGGAGCGGCCGCCGCGGAGACCTGCGGCCCTATCCCAAACACGTTGACGAACGGCACCACCGCCGACGCGACGCAGGTGATGGCAAACTTCAACTACTTGATAAACTGCATCAATGGGCCGCACGGCTATCTCGGCGGACTGACGATGTCCAACGACGGTACGAACCCCAATACCGTCATTGACACGTCGGCCGGCGTCGCGGCGTCGACGACAGCACGACGATGATGACGCTGGCCACCTCCACCTAGAATGCTAACGCCGCCTGGGTGGTCGGGAACGGACACGGCTGTCTCGACACCGGCTCCAGTCTGGCCGCGAGCACCTGGTACTCCCTATTCACCATCGCGCGGACGGACACGGGTGTTGTCGACGAATTGTGCTCACAATCGGCCTCGTCGCCCAGCCTACCAGCCGACTACACAAAAAAGCGCCGTATTAGATCGTCCAAGACGGATGCAGGCGCGCACATCCTGGCATTCTCCCAGAATGGCAACGAATTCCTCTGGGTCCTGCCAATCCTGGAGGTCTCCGCCGTCGTCCTTGGGACCACGCCGGTTACTTACTCGCTGAACGTACCACTAGTACCTCTGCACAGAGGTTATGACTCCTTGGCTGGGTCTGGATAGGCGCGCGCCAACTTGGTGCGGGCCCGCTCTGTGGTGAACATCCACT
>JBDTIO010000533.1:0-6498 GCA_039936375.1 Caldimonas sp.
GTTCGGCGATGAGGATCCGATGCTCGGGCGAAGAGATGCAGGCGACCGTCTTCAGGTCCTCGGACATGACCACCGACTGCTCGGCAAAATACGTCGGGTCGTGCAAGCGCGAGATCGACGTCCTGTCGGTCCCCAGAAGCGCGTCTATCCGAGCCGGATATCGGGAATCGATCGCTTCGAAGATGGACTCGAAGCCGAAGTAGCCCACGACGGCCAGTACCACGAGGACACCGATCGCCATCAGCAGGCTGCTGACGACCCGCCAAGCGAAGCGCCATATCGACCGCGGCGCCTTGAGCAGGACGGACTTCACGCCGCGGCGGTCGGCTCTTTCATCGCCTTAAGCATAGCGATACCCGCCGACTCGCCGTCGTGAAAACGTTCCGGAAGAGGCCTTCACCGGCTGCAAGCCGCTCCGTCGCAACGCTGCACCCGCGTGCCACACGCATCGAGAGGTGCCGTCACCAACCGCGCTGGAGCGTCGTCGTTTCAGCCTGCGGATGCGTATGCAATGATCGCGCGACGGTTTGAGAGATGTCCAGACAGAACATTTTCTCCACTGACCCGCAAACAAGTGCAGTCGGCAACTGTGCCGCTTTCAACGATGGAGAAGAGGAATGAGTGAGGAGCCTGCAAGCAGAGGGGTAAGCGGTACCGCGTCGGACGGTCCCCAACTACAGCTCACTCACTTCGGTGCCGCCGCTTGGCGAATCAGCGACGGCAAGACGACGGTCTACGTTGATCCTTACTTCTCAAGGCTGAGAACGGTCAAGGTGTTCGGTGAGTCGTTTCCCCCGCCGAGCAGTGACCGGCGGCCGGTCTACGGCTACGACGACGTGCTGCCTTCCGATACGGCGGTCATCGATCAGCATGTGAGGGATGGCCAATTCATCCTGATCTCGCATTCGCATTTCAACCATTGCATGGACATGCCTTACATTGCGAAGAAGACTGGTGCTACGGTAATCGGCACGGAGAGTACGGCCAGTCTGGCGCGGGCGAGTGGTGTGCCGAACAACCAAATCATCCCCGCCAAGGGTGGCGAGGACTTCGAGTTCGGAGCCATTTCAATAAGGGTCATACCGAGTCTCCATTCGTCGCTTGTGATCCCCAGTCCATACTCCCCGTGGGACAACTGCCGCTACTTCGATGGCCGCGAAGTGCCGCGCGACTTACAGGGACCGCCGCGCCTCAGGGATTTTGTCGAAGGTGGAACCCTCGCGTATTTGATCCGTTTCGGTCCCAGGCAGGTTCTTGTGCTCTGCTCGATGAACTACATCGAGCGCGAGATGGTCGGTCTCGAACCGGAGATTGCACTGATCCCGGCAGCGCAGCCGCGATTGAAGGTGCACGACTACACAGGTAGGCTGATACGGACGCTTCAAGGACCGAGAACTGTCTTGGCCACGCATTGGGACATGCAGGCGTCTCCCTACGGCGCATCGCAGGATACGCAACTCGAACAGGCGCAGACTTTCGTTCGGGAAGTGGAGGACTCGTCGCCGCAGACCCGCGTCATCGTTCCCAAGCATTTCGAGACCGTTACCCTGTAGAACGAACGCCGCATCGGCTTTCGCGTTCAGAATTCCGGAGGAAAAATGATGAAGCTCGGCTCCAGCAAATTCTTGTCTGCGCTATTCGCTTGGACCGTCTCACTAGCACTCCTGCCAGCATGGGCTGCAAGTGACTTCCCGGACCGGCCTGTCATGTTGGTTGTTCCGTATACGCCAGGCGGGCCAAACGACGCCATCGCTCGCGCCATCGCGCCTGAGATGTCTAAAGAGTTAGGCCAGCCGATCGTGATCGAGAACAAACCGGGTGCGGGCGGCAACATCGGCACGGCTTATGTGGCAAGAGCGGATGCAGACGGATACACCGTTTTGCTACCGGGCATTTCGTACGTCGTCAATCCATACATCTTCGCAAAAGTGCCTTACGCCTTTTCAGACTTTCGCCCTGTGTCGGTCATTGCTCGTGGCGGGCTGGTTCTTGTAGTTCATCCAAGCTTGGGCGTCACCTCCCTGTCACAGCTCATTGCATTGGCGAAGTCGAAACCCGGACAGATCGGATACGCCACCGGAGGTATTGGTACCTCGCTTCACCTTGCCGGCGAGCTCTTCAACCGAATGGCCAATGTCGACCTTCTGCACGTTCCCTACAAGGGCACCGGCGCGCTGTTGCCGGATCTACTCGCAGGGCGGACCCCGGTTGCCTTCGTCAGCCCATTCTTCGTCGAGCAGTTCATCAAGCGCGGTGAGCTCATTGCACTCGGCGTCACTTCACTGAAACCGATTCCCGCCATCGAAAATATCGCTCCCATCTCGCAGCTCGGCTTGCCCGGGTTTGAGGCCTACGGCTGGTTTTCGCTGCTGGTTCCTGCTGCGACGCCGACGCAGATTGTTGACAAGCTGAACGCTGCGGCCACATCTGCCCTCAATTCACCCTCGGTCCAGCGCAAGCTATTCGCGCTCGGGATGGACATCGTTCACGCGTCACCAAAGGAGGCGGCGACCTATCTCGATGCCGAGACAGCGAAGTGGGAGAAAGTCGTGAAAGAAGCGCATATCAAAGTTGACTGAGCGTTCGCACGAGTAAATTTGGCGATAAAAGAGTTATGGCCTAAGGAAATTTCTTTTTCGGCTCCCCGCGCTCGTTGACGCTGATGGGACTACTGTCTCGGTTCGCCGCGCTCGCAGCGCCCCGCTTCCTTCGGGATGACTGTTTCGGCAAAGCCACTGTCGCGAGGTCGGCTCGGTGGCGCCATGCTCGAGTGCCAGCCGGTAGAGCTGCCCCGCATGGAGCCGGTGCACGGCTGCCCAGCGGTTCTGCCCGCCGGCCACGTAGCCGAGACGCCCTTCTCGCGTGCGAGCCCGATTAGGATGGGCACGAAGCGGAGATCGCCCACGCCGTGTACCGAAGGCGCGAGCCGCACCGTCGAGACGCGAATGCCTCGCTCGGCGAGCGCCCGTGCGACCAATTCTGACTTGCGCGGCCATGACGGGTCGAACGCCGGCACGTCGTGCTCAGTGGCGATACAGCCCGGCGCCAGCATCGCCACGCCCGAGGTCATGAGAAGTGGCCGATCCGATCCCTCCAGCGCGCGGCCCAGCACCTCGATGGCACGAGCGTCCTGCGCGGCGCTTTCTGCGGGCTTCGAGAAATCATGGCTGTACGCGGTGTGGATCACCGCGTCGGCAGCCGACGCGGCTTGGCGTCCGAGCGAGAGAGAGCGCTCACCTCGTGCCCGGCTTGCATCAGCTCCTGCACCACGGCTGAGCCGACCCAGCCTGTCGCCCTCGTCACGAATACACGCATGCATTACCCCGTTGATATCGAGCGGTGTAGTGTGTGCGGTCGGCATATCCTCTTGAAGCTTGCGATGCCGCGATCGGCATTGCGGGTGCCATCCCGGCGGCCTAGTTTCTTGCGTCGATGGCAGCCAGCGCGAGTGCGTTCATCAGTGTTCCCGAGTTTAGCGATGGTGCACGTTGTCCAGCCGTAGCCGAACGTTGGGGAGGGTCTGTCGATCACGGCTTGCTGCTATGCACCAACACGAAGACCGCAGCGGCGGACAACGCCCACGCGGCGGCTTGCGTCGCGATGCGAACGAGGATCTGAGCGCGAGTGTGGTCACCTTCGTCGCTGCCACGAAATCGATAGGTTCGCGAGCCCCATGTCGCCAGAAAGAGCGCACAAAGAAAGGCGAACCCCGCGCGTCGTCCTGCCGGGTCTGGTCGCATTCCAAGCCGGTCGGAAAAGCCCAATGCGATGACACACAGGCACGCCGTGGCGAGCAAGCCGGCGAAGGTCCAGCCGATCCCGCGGCGGCCGCACATTGCCACCAGCGTGGCCACGCAGAGAACGATGTAAAGCCAATAGCTGACTGGACCCATCTTCACGCCCCCAATCATTCAATTGTCTGTGGTTGATCGGATGTCACCGATGTGCCTGCCAGGAGTCGTCTCTTGCGCTCCAAGCTGTGCACTCCTCTCGCGCCCGCGTGGGCCCTGCTATCGTTTCAGGACGGCTTCAACAGACACCTGTTGCATCTTGGCGGTGAGCGAAGCCGACGGCTTGGATACCAGCGCGACAAGATGCATCCTGACCTCTTTTGCGGAAAGGATCGCGCCGAACTGCCCGCTGTATCGAGCGTTGAAGCGATCATCGCGACAGCCTTTTAGCGAAACGTCCAGCGTCGCCAGGTAGGGCGCGATATGCGCGGCCAAACCTGAGAACTTGCACCCCGACGATGTCGCCTGGCCCACGACCTCGCCGTCGGATCGAATTTCTATGACGGCACCTGCGATGGCGTGCGCGTCGGCATTGCGAATGCCGTTCAGACTCATCTCGAACTGAATGGGGCCCCGCCATGCGCCGCGAAAGGTCGAATAGCCGGCCGAGTCGCTCGGCTCCTCTGGGGGCGCAGGCGACATCGAAGTTCCGCTTGGCGCGAGGCGAGTCGAACTTGAAGACTTCGGCCGAGCGCCGAGCGAGTCCAAAGTATCGACGTTGCTCGTCGTGCCGGATGAGGCGCAGGCGGCGTCTTGGTATGTGGTCTTCCCCTTGGCGTCTGTGCAGCGGTTGACGGCCCAGGAGGAGGCGGGCGATCCAATGATCAGACCGAGCAGCGCAAGTTGAAGAGGCCTTTTCATGACGAGGAGAAGTGTGTACGGACAGGCCACGATTCGACGGACATACAAGCTCGGCTTGTGGCAAATTGCCGTTGATGGCAAGGTCTACCACCGCTTCTCGCGTTTGTCGAGTTCAAGGGAAACCGGCCTCGCTTCGCTGCGCTTGTGGGACATGAGGATTTCGCGCTGCCGATCTTTGAACCCTCCTTTGCCGAAGACGCGATTACCCAATGCGCACGCTCGGCGCCCATCAGCTCGATCGCCCTGAGTCCCGTGTACTGCACAAAGTTTGCAGACCACCCCGGTTGCACCGAGGGGGATCGGTCGTCACGGCGATCGGGCTGAGGCGTCTCTTCGAGACACAGGCTCGCCCGAGTTTCCCGAAGCAAAATTCCTACGCCTGACTAGCCTGCATCCCGATAGAAGACGTCACGAACTGCTGCCATAAAGAACCGGTTGGCCTATCGCCGACGCGTTCATCTTCATTGCGCAAGGAGCTCCCCTCATGACCCCCTCCACCAACACACCGAGCGACGTGATTTCTTCCGACAGGGTCGAAGGCACGACCGTCTTCAACAAGTCCGGCGACAAGCTCGGCTCGATCGACGACCTCATGATTGACAGGCGAACCGGCCAGGTTCGTTATGCGGTCCTCGAGTTCGGCGGTTTTCTGGGGATGGGCACCGATCGGTACCCCGTCCCCTGGAACATGCTCAAGTACGACACCCGGATGGACGGCTACGTCGTGCCCATCGACAAAGCCAAGCTCGACAACGCTCCCAAATACCGTGACGAGGCCACCCCCGTCTACGACACCGAGTATGGCAAGCGCGTCAACAGTTACTACGGCGTCAACTGGTAGCCCAGGCTTGGGATCAGCTGGGCGCTTTCCAAGCGGCTGGGACTGAAGGTCAGGACGAGGCCATGAGCTGGCTCGGCAAATGGCGCAACCAGTTCGGCTCGATCGTAGACATCATGAGTGATGCGGACGGTCGAGTCGAAGGAGAGTCTTGTCCAACGAGGAATGAGCCTGGGGCCCGGGGCGGGATTCCAATGAGGAATGAGCCTGGAGGGGGTCTGGGAGCGGCGGTTGGGCGGCTGAAGGGCAGCCTGCCAGCACGGCGCGTCGATCATCGAAGCGATGGTGATCGACATGGACGAGGCGCAAGTGCGCACGCTGGAGCAGGTGCGGCAGGTGCTGGAGGGGACGCAGGCGCTTGAGTTTCGGCGCGCCGAGGACGACGAAGGTCGCTATGGCTGGATCGCCGCGGTGCTGCGGCGCTTCGACTACCGCCAACTGCCGCGCGGGGACCGCGCGCCGGTGCTGGCCTACCTGCAGCGGCTCAGCGGCTACAGCCGCGCGCAGCTCACGCGGCTGGTTTCGCGCTGGGTACCGGGCAAGCCGCTGGTCAAGGGGTACCGCGCCCCCGAGCACGCGTTTGCGCGGCGCTACACGGTCGCCGACGTGGCGCTGCTGGTGGAGGTGGACCGCGCCATGGGCACGTTGTCGGGACCCGCCACAGCGTGCGTGCTGCGGCGCCAACGCGATGTCTTCGGCGATGGCCGCTTCGCGCGTCTGGGCTCGATCTCGGTGGGCCACCTGTACAACCTGCGCAACAGCGCTGGCTACCGCGCCCGACGCGTTGTGTTGACCAAAACGAAGCCGACCAAGGCGATCAAGATCGGCGTACGCAAGGCACCGGCGCCCGACGGTCGAGCGGGATTCATCCGCATCGACAGCGTCCACCAAGGCGACTTCGACGGCACCAAGGGCCTGTACCACATCAACGCCGTGGACTGCGTGACGCAGTGGCAGGTGGTGGCCACCGTGCAGACGATCTCCGAGGCCCACCTGCTGCCCGTCATC
>JBDTIO010000534.1:0-3875 GCA_039936375.1 Caldimonas sp.
ACGCCGCGTCTTCCTTGATGGCGCGAAAGCCGGTGCGGCTGAACGGCGGTGCCACGTAGCCGGGCCGCGCCTCGAAGCCGATCACGCCGCGTCCGTAGTCGATGTCGACGACGAAGCCCGAGAGCACGTCCGTGCCGATATTGCCCGCTTCGGTGCGCGACGAGAACGCGCCGGCCTCGTCCTCGGCATAGCGGCCGATGAGATGCGCGATGCGCGCATCGCCGATCTCGAGCATGGCCACGCGGCTGACCCAGTTGCGCGAGGCGCCGCCGGCGCCGTACGACACGGTCTCGATGCCGCGCTTCATCGCCTCCGCAAGGCCGTTTCGCCGGGCCCAGCGGGCCTGCACGACGGTGCTGCCGGAGTTGCCTGTATCGATCGCGAAGAGGCCCGGGTCTGCGCCGATGCGGCCGACCAGCAGGGGGATGTCGTCGTCGAAGACGATCGGCACCTCGTGTGCCGGCGGCGCCAGCGAGGCGCTGCCGAACCGGCTCAGGGTCAGGGCCCGCCCGGCATAGTCGATGCGCCCTCGCAGGCGCTCGAACAGCTCGAGCCCGAGCAGGCCGCCCAGCTCGGGCCGAGCACCGCGCTCCACGGTGCTGTACTGCAGCGGCAATACATAGAAGTGCTGGTGACGCAAGGTCGCCGCGCCGATCTGCAAGGTCTCGACGCGCACGTGTTGCTCGACGAGTTGCCCGGCGCCAGCGCCGCCGCTGGCGCCGTGGCCGAGCGGCTGCAGGCCGAGCTTCGCCGCGACCGCCGGGGTGATGATGTCGTGGCCACCGGTATCGAGAATGAACTCGAAGAGCTTGCCGTTGAGCCGAGCCGGCAGGGTGACGAAACCATCGACGTCGAGCTCGACGCGGGTGTCGCCGACCAGCTCCGTGTCATCGGGCGGCGCCGGCGCCGTGAAGGTGCGGGATGTCGCGAAGCGGGCCGGCCGCCAGCTTTCGACGGTGATCGTCTCGACGTCGGAGCTTGCCGAGTCGCGCGTCTCGATCCGAAACGGCAGTGGCAATCCGGCGACCTTTCGATAGTCGCCGTAGCGCACGGTCTGCACCGAGATCGGCATCTGCCGCACCGTTCGCGCGAGCTGGTGGCTGCTGCTGTCGAACCAGAGCTCGATCGGCTGGCCTGCGCGTGGCGTCATCGTCACGACGTCATACCTGTGCCCTTCTTCGCTCCGCGTTTCGGCCTGGCCGATCGCGGCAGAAGCCGAATCCTTGCGCAGCCAGCCGCGCTCCGCGAGCCAGGCGTCGGTTGCGGTCGCGGCGAGCGCGAACGGCGCATTCAGCGAATGGACGGCGCCCGAGGGATCCTGGCGCCAGTGCTTGCTGCCGTCGTTGCCTTCGGCGACGCGAAAGGCGCTGACGTCGGTGGCAGTCGAGTAGCGGCCGCCGCGCAGGTCATCGACCCGGCGCCAGCGCCCCGGCAGCCCGGACGTGACGATGCGACCCTGGGCCGCCAGCATCGCGAAACGCTGCCAGGCAGCGCCGCCACCGGCGCGCCGCACCGCAGCCAGCGTCGACGTCGCCAGTTCAGTGGCGGCGACCGATGGCGCCGCCGCGGCCACGGCAAGCGGGTTGACGGCGGTGGCGATCAACAAGACGAGGGCGCCGGCGAGATGCTTCATGACTTTCCTTGCCGCGAATGCGGGTCGATGAAGCCTGCAGCCTACGCAGAGCGCAGCGTCGAGTCTCGAACCACAGCGACGAATCAGGACAGTCTTTGCATTTCGCGGCGACGTGCTCCAGGCGTGCTGCCGAATCGACGCTTGAAAAGCCGCGCGTAGTGCGACTGATCGGCAAAGCCGCAGGCAGCGGCCACCTCGGCGATCGACAGGTCGCCAGCGGCCAGCAGAACGACGCTTTCTTCGACCCTGCGCCGGCGCAGGTACTCGCCGATCGTCTCGCCATATCGGGCGCGAAAGACGCGGCACAGGTGCGATGGATGAGCGCCTGCCTGGGCGGCAAGCGCACCGAGCGACGGCGGCTGCGCCAGGTCGCTTTCGATCGCATCGACCACCCGTTCCAGCCAGCGCGGTGCCGCCCTCGACGACGGCGCCCGCATCGCATCGGCGACGAGTTCGGCCGCGACCGACACAAGGGCCAGCGGCGTCGCGGCATCGACGCTTCGCATTTCTCGAATCAAGCGACGAATCGACGGCGCCCGCAGGCCCAGCGGCGCATGACGGAAATCGGCGAGCCAGTCGACCATCACCCGTTCCTGCAGCCACGAGGCGCCGAAATGGATGTTGATGCAGTGCCCGGCGCCCGCGCCGAAACGGTTGGCATGTGCATGCCCCTGCGGATGCGCCAGCACCGAGCCGGCGACGCACTCGATGCTGCGGCCGGCGCTCATCTCGAAGCCGCCTTCGACGACGACGCAGAGATACGCGTCGGCGTGGGCGTGCCTGGCGATCGAGCTTCCAGGCGCGTGCTCGGTGGCATTCACGAGGAGGCCGTGGCTGGCCACGGAGTGGGTAACGGCACCGTGGTTCTGGCCGTGACCCAGCCATTCCGTCGGTCGGCGCGGCGCTGCGTCGAGTGTTGTAAATGCCATGGTCGCGCCCCGGTTGAAGTTGCCGCGATCGAGGATACGCGGCAGAAGGCCATACGCCGTGGCAGGGGCCTGTTAGGCTTGCCGCGATGGACAAGCCCAGTGCCGCGCCGGCGCGCACGTTCCCGTCGGCGCAGGAAGATGTCGACGCCACAGTCGAGAGCCCGAGTGCCCGCTACGACGGCCCGGAAAGCTCGTACCGGCTCGCCTTCACCGATACCGAGTTCATGCTCCGCGAGGAGCTGCGCCCGGTGCGCCTGCAGCTCGAATTGCTCAAGCCGCAGATGGTGCAAGACGAGCACCACGTTGAGCAGACGATCGTCATCTTCGGCAGCGCCCGGATCCTGGCCCCCGAAGTGGCGCGGGCGCAGCTCGAAGCTGCACGCGGCGCCGGCGATGCGAAGCAGCTACGCATGGCCGAAACGCGTGTCGCGATGTCGCGCTATTACGAAGAGGCGAGGCGCTTTTCGGCGACTGTGACGCAGCGGTCGGCCCACTGGGACAAGCCGATCTACGTCGTCACCGGCGGCGGCCCCGGCATCATGGAAGCGGGCAATCGGGGTGCGTTCGAAGTGGGCGGCAAGAGCGTCGGTCTCAACATCGTGCTCTCGCACGAGCAGGTGCCGAACCGTTTCATCACGCCCGAGCTCTGCTTCCAGTTCCACTACTTCGCGCTGCGCAAGATGCATTTCCTGATGCGCGCGGTGGCGCTGGTCTGCTTTCCAGGCGGCTTCGGTACGCTCGACGAGTTGTTCGAGGTGCTGACCTTGGTGCAGACCGGCAAGTCGCGGATGCGGCCGATCCTTCTCTTTGGCCGTGACTTCTGGACCCGGCTCCTGAATTTCGACCTGCTCATCGAGACCGGCATGATCGCGCCCGGGGACGTGAATCTCTTTCACTTCGTCGAGACCGCCGAGGAAGCGTGGGCCCGCCTTTCCGCCGAATACGGCTACGACCTGCCCGAGACGACGACCGGCGATCTCGCCGTCGACATCTGAAGAAATGATGTCCCCATGCTTACTTCGTTCGCGTCCGCCCGGGGAGACGCGGCCGGGCTTGGGGCGGCCCGGCGCCCGGCCGGTCTCGCAGCGATGAACCGACGCATCAGCCTGATCGGCGCACCCACCGACATCGGTGCCGGCAGCCGCGGCTCGAGCATGGGCCCCGAAGCGCTGCGGGTCGCCAACATCGGCCCGGTGCTCGAGAGCCACGGCCTCGAGGTGATCGATCGCGGCAATCTGTCGGGGCCGCCGAATCCGTGGCAGCCGCCGGCCGAGGGCTATCGCCATCTCGATGCCGTCGCCGAGTGGAATCGC
>JBDTIO010000535.1:0-3095 GCA_039936375.1 Caldimonas sp.
CGGCCAGAAACGATTCGACGGCCGAGCCGAAGCCGTACCAGCCCGGCAACGCGACGCGGCACTGCCCCCAGCTGAAGCTCCACGGAATCGCGCGCAGGTCTTCGATGGCCCACGTCGCCTTGCGCGACGCTGGGCGAGAGCCGATGTTGAGCTCGGCGATCTCGCGGATCGGCGTGGCGCTGAAGAAGTAGTCGACGAAGCCGGGCGTCTCGTAGACCAGGCCTCGGTACGCGCTCATGCTCGCGTCGCTGAGGCGCCGCGCCGCGTCGAGGAAGCTTTTGGGTGCGTTCTTGGTCGGCTTCAGCAAGGTCGCCTCGAGCGTCGCCGCCACCAGCGTTTCGAGGTTGCGCCGGCCGATCTCGGGCTGCGCATATTTCGAGGCGATGACCTCGCCCTGCTCGGTGAGACGGATCTGCCCGTTCACCGTGCCCGGCGGCTGGGCCAGGATCGCCTCGTAGCTGGGGCCGCCGCCGCGGCCGACGGTGCCGCCGCGGCCGTGGAAGAGCCGCAGCGTCATGCCGTGCGACTCGCGCAGCGCATCGAACACCTCGACCAGCGCAGTCTCGGCGCAGTAGAGCTCCCAGCTGCTGGTGAAGGCGCCGCCGTCTTTGTTGCTGTCGCTGTAGCCGATCATCACGTCCTGCTCGGCACCCGAGCGCTGCAGCATCGCGGCGATGCCGGGCAGGGCGTAGAGCTCGCTCATGATGGCCGCGGCGCTGCGCAGGTCGGCGATCGTCTCGAACAAAGGCGAGACGATCAGTGCGCTCGTCGCCTCTTCGTCGAGTCGGCCGCGCAGCAAACCCGCTTCCTTCAGCAACACCATCACCTCGAGCAGGTCGCTGACGCTTTCGGTGTGCGAGACGATGTAGTGGCGCAGCGCCTCGCGGCCGTAGCGGGCGAGCATCGTCGCGGCCGCTTCGAAGATCGCCAGCTCGTGGCGCGAGGCTTCGCTGTAGGTCGCTGCGCGCTCGCTCTCGACGACGCGCAGGCCGCGCGTGTCGTTGAGCAGGGCGAGCAGCAAGCGCCGCCGCTCGGTCTCGCCGAGCGCCGTGTAGTCGGCCTCAATGCGGGCCACCTTGAGCAGCTCGGCGAGCACCGCTTCGTGCTTGTCGGAGCTTTGGCGCAGGTCGACCGTCGCCAGGTGAAAGCCGAACACCTGCACCGCGCGAACGAGCGGCCCGAGGCGGGGCGCGACCAGCGCTTCGGCATGATGCCGGCGCAGCGAAGCCTCGATCGTGCACAGGTCGGCCAGCAGCTCGGCCGGCGACGCGTAGGGTGAGCTCGGCGCGACGGCGTGGCGCAAGGCTTCGGTGCCGGTGAGCGCGTGCAAGGTCGCGGCCAGGCGGGCATAGATGCCGATCAGCGCTCGCCGGTACGGCTCGTCCTCGCGATGCGGACTGGCGTCGCTCGAGCGATCGGCAAGCGCCTGCAACGCCGGCGTCACGGCCGACAAGGTCAAGGAATTGGAAAGCTCGGCGCCGAGCTCGTGCACCTGCGTGAGGTACCAGCGCAGCGCCGTCTCGCTCTGCCGCGCCAGCGCCGTCTCGAGCGTCTGGGCCGAGACATTGGGATTGCCGTCGCGGTCGCCGCCGATCCAATTGCCCATTCGGAAGAACGGCGCGATGACGTGGCCGGGCAGCGCTTCCTCGACCTCGCGATAGAGCAACGGAATCTGCTCGAGAAAGGTCGATCGGTAGTAGCTCAGCGCGTTCTCGATCTCGTCGTCGACCGTCAGCTTGGCATGGCGCAGCATGCGCGTCTGCCAGAGTTGGGTGACGCGGGCGCGCAGCAGCGCTTCGTTGCGCGCCAGCTCGCGCGGATGGGCTTCGGCGCTGCGCGCCGCGAGCAGCTCGGCGATGGCGCGCTCGGCATCGAGGATGCTTTTCCGCTGCACCTCGGTGGGATGGGCGGTCAGCACCGGCGAGATGAAGGCGTGGCGAAGCGTCTCGGCAATGGCGTCGGCGCCGATGCCGCGCCGCGCCAGCCGCTCGAAAGCCATCGCCAGCGAGCCACGCTGCAGGTGACCCTGGCGCTCGTGCACGGCGCGCCGGCGCAGGTGATGGCGATCCTCGGCGATGTTGGCGAGGTGCGAGAAATAGCTGAAGGCCCGGATCACGCTCACCGTCCGATCTCCGGACAGGCTCGTCAACAGGCGATCCAGGGCGCGGCCGGCGCGGGCGTCCCGCTTCAGCCGGTAGGCGACCGACAACTGGCGAACGCGTTCGACCAGCTCGTAGGCTTGCTTGCCCTCCTGCTCGCGGATCACATCGCCGAGGATGCGGCCGAGCAGCCGGATGTCTTCGATCAGCGGTGCGTTCTTCGCCGCCGCTTCGTTCGCCATGGACTTCATTTCGGTCATCGCAACAAGGGTGGAGGGATCCGAGCTCGTCGGCAAGGCTCAGAAGGCCAAGGTCAGCGCCCATCCTGCGAGCGCCGACAGGATGACGACGACAAGGGGAGGCATTCGGGCGTAGACGAGAAGGCCGAATGCCGCCAGACCCAGGCCGAAGTCGGCGCGCGAATGGATGGCGCTCGTCCAGACCGGGTCATAGAGTGCCGACAACAGGATGCCGACGACGCTTGCATTGACGCCGGCCATCGCGGACTGAACATCGCTGCGCGTGCGCAGCGAGTCCCAGAACGGCAAGGCACCGACGAGGAGGAGGAACGCGGGCACGAAGATGACGACCAGAAAGAGCAGGCCACCGAGCCAGCCGTTCAACGGGCCGTGCATCACGGCACCGAGATAGGCTGCGAATGTGAAGAGCGGTCCTGGAACAGCCTGCGCCGCGCCATAGCCGGCCAGAAAGTCGGCGTTGCTCACCGCACCGCTCGGTACCACGGTGGCCTGCAGCAGCGGCAACACCACATGGCCGCCGCCGAACACCAGGGCGCCCGAACGGTAGAACCCTTCGACGAGCGCCAACAGCGGCGAATGTGTGGTGGCGGCCAGCACCGACAGGCCGATGAGCAGCGCGACGAACACCGTCAGGGCGACGCCGCCTGCAAATCTCGAAACGCCGAAGGAGGCGAGTTCCAGGACGCCTTGCTCGTGCCGTTTCAGGAATCGCCAGCCCAGCCCCCCGCCAACAGCG
>JBDTIO010000536.1:0-3513 GCA_039936375.1 Caldimonas sp.
GCAGTGCACCGCCGAAGAGCTGGCGGCGCTGCAGCGGCTGAACGCCGGCTACGTCGAGAAGTTCGCCTTCCCGTTCATCCTCGCGGTGCGCGGCCCGCGCGGCACGGGACTGTCGAAAGCGCAGATCCTTTCGACCTTCGCGCGGCGGCTCGAGAATCACCCCGACTTCGAATTCGAGGAAGCGCTGCGCAACGTCCACCGCATCGCCGAGCTACGCCTCGACGACCGGTTCGGCGCCGCGCCGCGCCTTGGCCAGCAAGCCTGGGATTGCGCCGAGCTGCTGGCCACGTATTCCGATCCCGGCTACGCCGAGAACGGCCAGCTCACCGTCACCTATCTCACCGACGCACACCGCGCCTGCGCCGCGCAGCTGGTGCGCTGGATGCACGACAGCGGCTTCGATGAAGTGTCGATCGATGCGGTCGGCAACGTCGTCGGCGTGTACCGCTCCGAGAGCGAAGCGGGCTCCATCGTGCCGTCCCCTGCGAAAGGGAGGCAGCGGATGGAGGCGGGCCACACTGAGCACGAAGCGGGGCCGGTCGAGAGCCGACGGCTCTTGACCGGATCCCACTACGACACGGTGCGAAACGGCGGCAAGTACGACGGCCGGCTCGGCATCTTCGTGCCCGTGATCTGCGTCCGCGAGTTGCATCGGGTAAAGCGGCGGCTGCCATTCGCAATCGAGGTCGTCGGCTTCGCCGAAGAAGAAGGCCAGCGCTACAAGGCCACCTTTCTCGGCTCGGGCGCGCTGGTCGGCCAGTTCGATGCGCGCTGGCTCGACCAGCAAGACGCCGATGGCACGACCATGCGTGAAGCCATGCGCCACGCTGGCCTGCCGGCCTCGCGCGAAGCGATCGAGAAGCTCCGGCGCGACCCGGCCCGCTACCTCGGCTTCGTCGAGGTACACATCGAGCAGGGCCCGGTGCTGACGCAGCTCGGTTTGCCGCTCGGCGTCGTCACTTCCATCAATGGCGGCGTTCGCTATGCGGGCGAAGTGCGCGGCATGGCCAGCCACGCAGGCACGACGCCGATGGCGAGCCGGCGCGACGCCGCCGCCGCCGTCGCCGAGCTCGCCGTTCACCTCGAGAAGCGCGCCGGCTCGGAGCCCAACCTGGTCGGCACGATGGGCATGCTCGAAGTGCCCAACGGCTCGACCAACGTCGTGCCCGGCCGCTGCCGCTTCACGCTCGACATCCGGGCCACCACCGATGCGGTTCGCGACGATTGCGCCGCCGACGTGCTCGCCGAGCTGCATGCCATCTGCGAACGGCGTGGCGTCTCGATCTCGATCGAGGAGACGATGCGCGCCGCCGCTGCCCCCTCGGCGCCCGAATGGCAGGCGCGCTGGGAGCGCGCCGTCGCCGCCGCCGGGCTACCCGTCCATTGCATGCCGAGCGGTGCCGGCCACGACGCGATGCAGCTCGCTGAAATCCTGCCGCAGGCGATGCTGTTCGTGCGCGGCGAGAACGCCGGCATCAGCCACAACCCGCTCGAGTCGAGCACGGCCGACGACATGCAGCTCGCCATCGAAGCCTTCATGCGCATGCTCGACGACCTGGCACGGGAGAGCGCATCACCATGACGACCGCCTACGACAAGCTCGACCAGTGGGTCGACGCGAATTTCGCCGACGAGACCGCCTTCCTGCAGGCTCTCGTCCGCGTGCCGACCGACGCGCCGCCCGGCAACAACGCGCCGCACGCGGAGCGCACGGCCGAGTTGCTCGAATCGTTCGGCTTCGCGGTCGACCGCTATCCAGTCCCCGACGCCATCGTCCGTGAGCACGGCCTCGAATCGATCGTCAACCTCGTCGTTCGGTGCAAGTACGGCGAAGGCCCGACCATCGCCCTCAACGCCCATGGCGATGTCGTGCCGCCCGGCGAAGGCTGGAGCCACGACCCGTATGGCGGCGAGATCGAGAACGGCAAGCTCTACGGCCGCGCCTCGGCGGTGAGCAAGAGCGATTTCGCGACCTACACCTTCGCCGTTCGCGCGCTCGAATCGCTCGGCCTGCCGCTCGCCGGCAACGTCGAGCTGCACTTCACCTACGACGAGGAATTCGGCGGCGAGCTCGGCCCCGGCTGGCTGCTGAAGATGGGGCTTGTCAAGCCCGACCTCCTCATCGCCGCCGGCTTCAGCTATCAGGTCGTCACCGCGCACAACGGCTGCCTGCAGCTCGAGGTGACGGTGCACGGGAAGATGGCGCACGCCGCCATTCCCGCCACGGGCATCGACGCGATGCGAGGCGCCACGGCGATCCTCGTCGCGCTCTACGCGCAGAACGAGATCTACCGAAACATCACGTCGAAGGTCGCGGGCATCAGCCACCCTTACGTCAACGTCGGCCGCATCGAGGGCGGCACGAACACCAACGTGGTTCCGGGCAAGGTCGTGCTCAAGCTCGACCGGCGCATGATTCCCGAGGAAGACCCGGCGACCGTGGAAGCGCAGATCCGCCGCATCATCACCGACGCGGCGGCCACGGTGCCGGGCGTAACGATCGAGATCCGCCGCCTATTGCTGGCGAACGCGCTGCAGCCGCTCGCCGGCAACGCGCCGCTCGTCGAAGCCTTGCAGCGACACGGCGAGGCGATCTTCGGCGAGCCGATTCCGGTTTCGGGAACGCCGCTCTACACCGACGTGCGCCTGTACGGCGAAGCCGGCATTCCGGCGGCGATCTACGGCGCCGGGCCGCGCACCGTGCTCGAATCGAACGCCAAGCGGGCCGACGAGCATCTCGTGCTCGACGACCTGCGGCGGGCCACGAAGGTGGTTGCACGCACGCTGCTCGACCTGCTGCACCCGTCGGTCTCCGGCTGAGGGTACGCGCGACGATCGGCGGGTTGCGGCCCCGCCCGTCAGTGGCGCGGCATCGGGTATTCGAGGGGGAGCGGCAGGCCTGGAACAGTTGTCATTTTCTCGACACGCGTGTAACACTCGCGAGATGCCTGTCGCCCTCGCCCGCTCGCAGCCGAGCGGCCCCCAGCGCATCCTCGAGCGCATCGCCCGCGACTTCGATGCGATGCCCGCGCAGCTCGGCCGGGCCGCGCGCTGGCTCGTCGATCACGCGGCCGATGTAGCCTTGCTGTCGATGCGCGAGCAGGCGCGCAGCGCCGGCGTCTCGCCGCCGACCATGGTGCGGCTGGCGCGCCTGCTCGGCTTTGCCGACTACGCCGCCCTGCGCCGGCCGTTTCGCGAGGCGATGGTGGCCGGCAGCAGCAGCGTTGCGAGCGCGGGCCGCTTCGGCCGGCGTGCCTCGGCGTTGCAATCGGCGCCGGCCGGCACCCGCATGGCCCAGCTCGCCCACGCCATCGTCGAGGCCCAGGTCGACGACGTCCGCTCGGTCGAGACGCTCAACGCCCCGGCGCAGATCGAAGCCGTGGTCAAGGCGATCGCGCAGGCGCGTCGCGTCGGCTTCCTCGGCGTTCGCTCCAGCTTTTCGATCGCCTTCTACTTCCGCTCCGGCTACAGCCTGATCGCCACCAACGGCGTCCTCTTCGACGGCCTCGGCGG
>JBDTIO010000537.1:0-8731 GCA_039936375.1 Caldimonas sp.
TTCAACTTTTCCGTCGCCGCCGGCCAGACCTACTTCATTGATCCGGCGGTGGCAGTCGGCTATGACTACCGCATCGGCGCCGGCAATCCGGACTTCAAGTCGGTGCTTCTGCCGACGGGAATCGGCGACGGCAAGTACGACATCTTTGGGCTAAGCACCACCGGACAGACGACGCTGCTCGCTCACGATTGGCTGGGCGGGGCGGTATTTGACTTTGGCACGCTCGGCGTCGACGCGTTTCGGATCGGCGGTATCGATGAGTCGGCCGGCCTGGATCCAAGCAACGTGACTGCCTTCGTAACCGGGCTAACTTTCGAGAATGACGGGGTCTTCACCGGAACGCAGACACCCCTCACCGTCGATGCCGTTCCAGAGCCAGAAACGTATGCCTTGCTCTTGGCTGGCTTCGCAATGATCGGAGCGGTGGTCAGGCGTCGACGTCGCCTCTGAAACGAACCGGCCAAGGAGCGGAGTCTCGTCATCGCTGACGCCCGCAAAAACATCGCCGCCGCAGGTCCTGGTTGGGCTTGCATCAGCCCCAGACGAGATACCTGCGTGATCGGTCAAGCGTCCTGCAACTGCGGCTCGGAGAGAATTTCGAGCGCGTCGTTGTGCGCCGCCTGGGGCAGCGCGACTACTGCACCGAGTTCGTGGCCTGCGTGCTGTGCAAGGTGATGTTCTACGTGCCCGAGGCGCCGCATCAGGCGGATCCGACCCTCGAGCACGACGCCACGATCGCCGCCAGGCTGAACAAAAGGCCGGGCCGGCGGCGCTGACCGCCGCTGGCAGACCGACGAAGGTCGATGCCGAAATCGACGGCGGGCGATAGAAGGCCAAACCGGCCTTCGGGCGGCCCTATGGATGGCGTCAAGCAGCATGGCCGGTAACGACAATCATCTTGGCCGGTTGGCCGGGGATGAATGTCGCTGCTTAATGGGTCATGGTGACGGATCCTTTTCGATGGTTGTCGTCGCTGATGGCGCGGGCTCTGGTTGTCGTCGCCCGATCTTTGAGCAGATTCGGCGCGCTACAGGGCCGTCGTCGTTCTCGCGGCGGTCAGTGCTGCACGACTATTGCCTTGTAGAGCGGCGTTTTGGGGTGATGCCACCAGCGACTCGTGGCTCATGGCGACGGCTCTGACGGATGGTTGTCGTTGTCGCTGGATGATTGACGCCGGCGGTTCGCCTTGTCGTTGTCGCGCTGGCTCTTTTGCTGTCGCGCAGCTGCTTTGCCGCGATAGCTCTCAACTTGGTGGAGCTCGAAGATCGTCGAGTGGTGGACCAGGCGGTCGATCGCCGCCACGGTCATGCCTGGATCGGGGAACACGTTGTCCCAGCCCGAGAACGGCTGGTT
Source organism: Caldimonas sp. (assembly GCA_039936375.1). Classification (GTDB taxonomy): domain Bacteria; phylum Pseudomonadota; class Gammaproteobacteria; order Burkholderiales; family Burkholderiaceae_C; genus Schlegelella_A. Next base: position 1,354 of record JBDTIO010000537.1, read on the forward strand.
GGCCGTGATCAGGATGCTGCGCCGCTCGTAGCGCTCGGCGATGAGCTCGAACAGCACGCTGGTTTCGGCCTGGTCCTTCCTGACGTACGAGATGTCGTCGAGGATGAGCAGGTCGTAGCGGTCGAGCTTGGCCAGGGTCTGCGGCAGCTGCAGGCTCTGGCGCGCGGCCTGCAGGCGCTGCACCAGCTCGCTCGTGCGCATGTAGAGCACCCGGTAGCCGGCGTCGATCAGCGCGTGGCCGTCCGCTTTCCGTGGCCCGCGCAAACCTAAGACGCCTGAAGCGTGAGGTGCCGGACACTTTTCTGCGGCCCGGCTGCAGCGGGCGCGGTTTGCCGACGGCTTGTCTCGGCTCCCTCCACCCTCCGGCCCGTTCGCGTCGGCGTGTCGCGAGCACCGGTATGCGACGTCCCAAGACGGCGCGCAAGGACAGTTTCTTGTCAAACATGAAGAAAAGTGTCCGCTGGACGCCGCTTCCAACGTCTTGACGTACCACCGAGCACGGACTCGCCGGCAACGTCAAGAAACTGCCCGGCTGATGTCGAAACTCGATGCGGATGGACGTCATTACATCAAGCGCGACTCTTACGCGCGTTGGCTACAGGAGCGCACTGCCATGAACATCGCAAACACGATCTCAGACATCAACAAGACCCATTGGCTGCGTCCGGCCTCGGACGGGATTCCTGGGGGTGGCGTTCCAGCCGCGCTATGGATCCTCTTTACCGGCCGCTTCGAGGAAACTATCGTGGCGGCGGACAAGGCCTACCGCGAGCAGCCCAATTTCCTTCCGGCATTGCGCGTGAAGTTGGCGGCGGCGGCGGCGGCGATGGCGATGGCGGGCCGAACTCAGGACATGGAGGACGCGTTGGCACGCTTGCGCAGCGTCCAACGGGATATCTCGCTTCCGACGCTGATGAGGATCCACACATCCCATCTCCAGGCGCAGCGCGACGCCTACGAGATCGCGTTGCGCAAAGCGGGCCTGAGCTGACGAGGACTCCGCAGCTATTCCTCCATGGAAACGAGAGTGAGCATCCGGATGAGCACACACAGTCGCAAGCCAGAATCCCCGTTCATGCCCCCTTGGCAGAGGAGTTGCGAGCGAGGGAAACGTCTTTGACGGACATTGAAGGGTTCCAGCTGGTGGTTCGGCTGATGTTGGAGAGCACGAGGAACTGTGGGGTATTACGCCGCCGCTCGCTGGGAGTGAGCAAAACGGGGGGCATTTTCAGTGGTTGGAGTCGCTCTTCAATGTCACTCGTTGCAGCGCGGCAGCCAAATAGCGTGACTCGCCGAGCACCAGTCCGAGCCCGGAGCTCGGCGCGGCGTCGGATGCCCGCTCCAAGCCGAAGATTTCGACCGTGCCCTGAGCTCCGTCCGCTCGTTCGATCCTGGCAAGAAGGGTGATTCGCATGGCTGGCTTCTTCAAAAGGCGCCACGATCTTGCGCCCACTCTCGCCCCGGGCATCGCCCCCGGTTTTGCTCACTCCCTCTGTTGCGTTGAACAGTTGATCCGCCGCCGGAGCGTGAGTACGCGGCAACGCGAACAAGCTGCCTGTCGGCGATGGCGAGTCCGAAACGGAGCCAAAGGTTTGCCGAATGAAGGCGAACTGGCAGGTGCCTAGCCTGCCCGTCGTTGAATTGTCTTCACGTCAACCGCGATGTCAGGGCCGATCAACTTGGCAAGCCAGTGCCCGACGTCGGCTTGGAGCTACCGACCAGCTACGGGTAGATCTTCGACAGGAAATCATCGATCGCCTTGGCCACTTCGGGGCCGGCGTTGTGATACATGTGGAAGCCGCCTGAGCAGGGATCCGCCTGCGCCTCGCCGCTGGTGACCCAGACGAACGCGGTCGGCGCCTTGTCGAACTCCTTCAGCTTGTCGTAAGTCTTCGTCGCTTCGCTGCCCAGCGTGTATTGGCATTCGTCTTTCTCGTGATGAATGAACAGCACCGGGAAATCGATTGGCGGGCCGAACCTGGATTCCGAGCGGATGTCGAGCGCGACCATGCCGCTGATGAGATCCATCTTGCCTTCGCGCTGCAGGTACTTGATGAATGCGGTGAGGCTGATTCCACTATTGCTGTGCCCCATGACCCAGACCGGAAGGCCGGTCTTTTGCTTGTAGTAGACGGCGGCCGCCTCGATGCGCTGGATGTGGTCCGAGGTTCCGCGCTGCCCGGGGTACGTGCTGTTCGGTGAAAGGAAATACGGGCTGTCGACAATCACCACGTCGTACCGACCACTGGTGGCCTCGGGGTCGCTCAGGCGCTTGAACGTCTGTAAATATTCGCTCTTCGGCTCGATGGTGTCGGGCTTGATTCCCATCCGCCCGGCTCCGCCAGGGATGAACAGCAGGACGGCTTTTGGGTCCTTGCCATGCCAGTAGTAAGTCAGCGTCGGCGCAGAGCTGCCGAACAGCCCAGTGCTGGTGGAAGCGATCGGGATCACCTCCGCGTGAGCGTTGCCTAAGCAGATGAGGCACGCAACTGTAAGACGAGCCACAGTGACCACGAATTTGATTTGCACGGCGAAGCCCCTTGACGACACGGGAACCAATGCTCCGAGCGCTGCATCGCCGGAGCTTGTACGGAGATAGCGTCCGGGAACTGCTCAGTCGAGAGTGAATCGCGTAGCCGTCACCCTGCCCGAGACGTGCTCGATCAGGGTGGTCTCGTCCTTGGCGTACTGGTCGATCGTGAACGTCCCTTCGAAGCTCTTGCCCGAACCGCTCAGGACGACCTTCTCGTGCATGATCGCCGGGCCGAGGAACGTTGCCGGTGATGCGGCTGGCGTCGTGTCACTGCTCAGATAGGCGAGCGCCACGTGCTTCATTTGGTAGGTTCTTGGGCCGGTCTGCTCCCAGACACCCATGCAGACGTCGCCGCTGCTCGGCGCGCGCCCCCCGGAAATTATGAACTCGGTGCCGTCGCTATGCCACTGTTGCGTGCCGAAATCGATCGGTGCTCCGTAGGGGATCGGGTTCGGGTACGCATTTCCGTCTGACACGAAATTAAAGCGCCAGGTTCCCACTATGCCGCCGCTGTGCCGGTCGTCGTTGTTGTCCGACACGCGGACCAGCCGCTCGGATCCAGGTCGATACACAGCCATGGACAAAGCGGCTGACGAAAAGTCGCCGGACCTTCCGATTGGCAGATCGCGCCATCCTTGTAAGGGCATCACGCCAGGGTTGCCGCACCCGGCGCTCGCCTGGAGCGTGCAAAACAGGCCGGCGATGCCGACCGAAACGGCCAACACCGCCTTGCGCAGCGCCCGCGTGCGGGGGGGAATTGTTTTCATCCTTGCTCCTCGTTTCGATCAGCCCGGAGGTCTCGCCTCGCAGCGGATTTGCAGCGGTACGCCGTCCATGACCGGCGAACAATTTAGTGGAGCTTTGCCTCCGAGGGAGCACGGATCGTCAAAGCTTCGTAGTGTTTCGGCGAAAGATCGTTTTATCGACGCATGTGCTTCAGTTTCAGAGCGCCGCCAACGCGGCACTTACCGAGCTGGGTCGCTGACGTGAGCTTGCTCGAGCAAGGCCGAGCGCTTTCGCCGCGCGCGCATTCGCTGGAAGAGCAACAGCAGCCCCTCCTTCGGCGCGCGTCTCGCGGCGATGGCGCGGGCTCGAGTTCGACGGTCTGCCTGCGGAGGCCCGGTCTCTGCGCTGCGAGCCGGCTGAGCCGTCAACGGGCAGCAGCCCGGCTGGGCCCGGCGACGGATCGCGTCAACCCGTGTGCTTGCACGTGAGCGTGGCGCCGTTGATGCCGACTGCTGGAACCGAGAACGTGCCGGTCACGGTGGACCCGGCCACGGTTCCGATGTTGGTCGAGGGGATCCCGGAGACGTCGACTTTGTTGGCGACGAAGTCGCCCGTGGTCGAGATCGCCCCCGTGCACGTTATCGCCCGCGAACCGGCGTCCACGCTGCCGCTGCATGTCGAGAAGGCGCCGGTCGGCGTGGGCAAGACGGCGACGAAGAACTCGTCCGAGCCGCTCGTTGCCGCACAGTGATAGGTGCCCGCGTACTGGCCGAGCGAGGTCGGCGTGGCGCCGCCCCTGTGCGGCCGGCAGGCGTCGAGCTGCCGCCGCCGCCACAGCCACCAGCATCGCGGCTAGCGCCGCATACATTTCTTGCGCATCATGTTGTTCCAGTCCCGTTCGTGGAGGTACGGCGTGCGAGGAAGTTCGGGTACAACGGCGATCGCTCCACCTCGTTTGAGTGCGCATCGACCGTAGCGACGGCAGGAGCAGACGTCACGATGGATCACCGAACTGTCGCCGAAGAATTACCGATTGCCAGCTTGGCAGGCCCAGGCGGCGCCGACGCGGCCGACTGGGAGCCCCTAGCTTGGCGCTTCGGTGGGTTCCGCTTCGACCGCGTTCGTTCAGAGCTGCTGGGCCGCGACGCGACGCCGATCGTTCTGCGGCCCCGGGCGGAGTCGCTCCTGAGGATCTTTCTGGCTAACCCTGGCCGCTTGCTGAGCAAGGAAGAGCTCATCACGACGCTCTGGCCGGGCACCGTTGTCACCGACGATTCGCTGGTGCAATGCGTCGGAGAGTTGCGCCTGGCCCTTAACGATCAGGCGCAACGCATCATCCGCACGTTGCCGCGGCGCGGCTATCGCTGGGATGAGCCGGTGGAAGCCGTCGACCCCTCATCTGCGGTTGCGTCGGTGCCGATGGACGGAGCCGCGAGCGATCGGCCGCCGTTGCCACCCGCCGACCGGCCCCGTCCCAGAGCATGGACGACGTGGCATTCGGGCGGCGCCGCGACGATCCTCATCGGATTGGCCGCGCTGGCCGTCTTTCGCCTGCTCCCCGGCCGACACGCGGTGCACATCGATGCGGAGATCGCAGCGCGGAACACGGTCGCCGTCCTGCCGCTCAGGGTTGCTTCCAACGACGTGAAGCTGGAGAGCGTGGCCGACGCCGTGGCCGACGGCGTCGCTGCCCAGCTCGCGACGCGCGTGGGCATGCGAGGAATCGGCCGCGCGGCGACGGTGACCACGGAAGGAAAAGTGCTTTCGCTGTCCGAAATCGCGCGAACTCTCAAGGCGACCTACGCGGTCTCGGGCCGTGTCGGCCGGGCGGCGTTGCGGGGTGCGCCTTTCGTCGATCTGCAGCTGATACAGCTGGCCACCGGCGAAGTGGTGTGGGCCAAGCATTTCGAGGTTGTCGACGTCAACGACCCGGCAGCGGCCACAGCGATCGGCGAGGCTGTCGTCATCGGTTTGCGCTACGCGGGAAGCAAGGTCGGCGCAACACGTCCGCCCGGCCCTCAAGAACCCGACGCCGCCGAACTGACCCTTCGCGGGTACCACGAGCTGGACCACGTCAGGTCGCTCGATGACATCCACGATGCCCGTACGTCGTTCGAGCGGGCCTTGAAAGACGACCCTGACTCGGTCCTTGCGCTGAGCGGCCTCGGCATTTCCTATCTCAGGGAAGGCGGCAATCCCAGGATTCGCCTGTCCGCCGCCCAGCTTGCGGAGGAGGCGAGCGTCATCGAGCGGGCACGCCGCCTCGCTCCCGATGACGCGGGCGTGCTGCTTGCCTGGGCAAGCCTTCAACTTTCCCGCGGTCGCGCCGATCTCGCGCTTCCCGCCATCGAGAAGGCCAATCTCCTCGTCTCGAGCTACGCGAACGGCAACGTGCTGCTCGCTGAAGCACTGCTGCAGCTCGGTCGCACCGATGAAGTCGCGGCAGCCACGGAGCGAGCCATCGCGTTGGGCGCGGGCGACGCTCGCCGGGTCTCTCGAGCCTATTCGGATGCCGCCGAGGCGGCCCTGATGCGAGGAGAAAACGAGCGAGCCTACGACCTGGCTCGCCGTGGCGTGTCCGAGCTGCCGACAAACATGTACGCGCACGGCGCTCTCGCCGCAGCGGCAGCACTTTCCGGTCGGGACGACGAGGCAAGGCAGGAAATCGCGGTGTTTCTCAGCCTCTGGCCCGAAGCGACGATCGCCCGATACGACGACCAGCGGCGTTCCACCGTTCCCGCCTACGCCGTACAACGCGAGCGCCTGTACGCGGGTTTGCGCCTGGGAGGGCTCGCAGAGCACTGACGCTCCGGGGCCAGAATGTCGCCGCGCCGCTCGGCGACGGCGGCATCATTCCAGACGAGAGCGGGCCAAAGTGGGGGCTACGCCGCCTCGCGCATCAGTTCGGCGTCCCAGCGGGGATCGTGGGACGGTCTGGAAGGTCGCAGTGGCAGCGGGACCGCGCCTTGACCCCCCTATTCGCGGGGTGCCCAAAAGTTGAGGAGCTCCTATCCTCAAATGCCCTTCGCCAAGTGGGCTCGGTTGTTGAGATCGGGCTGGGCGATCTACAACCGAGGAAACGACGATATGACGCGCTTTGATGTTCTCGCCATTGCCGGATTGTCCCTGTCACTCGGTTTGCCGGTTGAGGCGGCAACCTTTAGCGACCAAACGTTCAATCTTGCGGACTACACCATAACCAAAAATCTTCAGATCGGCACCGCGACGGTCTCGCAAACTCTGACAGGCGGCAACCCTGGCTCGGCAATGATGGTGGACTACGTAACCCCGGCCGGGCCACCAGCGATGAACGAGATTGGCAGCGTCTTCTACCTCAACAACAGCTTCATCTACAACCCGGGGAGCAGCGGCACGCTCTCGACTGTCACGTTCTCGATTGACAAGAACGTTAACCTCGTGCCCTCGCCAGGTTCCAACTTCGGAAACGGCCAGTCGTTCTTGATCAACCAGGGTGGCAACTATTATGTGGATGCCGTAGCTCTGGCTTCGACTCAAAACGTATATCTAACAGGCACTCTCGTGGCAACCGCCAGCGACTTCTCGCTCATCACCGACCCGTCCTCCGGTGCTGTTGACAGCACCTCTCACCCGAGCTTCGCTGCCGGGATCCTAGAATTCGGGTTTCGAAACGGCTTCATTTACGACCCTCAGACTGCCGTTGAAGCGACGGTGCTGGAAGACAACTTCAACGTCACTTTGACGCCCTCGGTTGCCGCCGTTCCGGAGCCCGAGACGTACGCGATGATGCTCGCTGGCTTGGGGTTTTTGGGTTGGCGCGCCAGACGGAGCCGCCGCGGCCTTTGACACCTTCAGCGACCTCTCGTCACGGCCGCACCATCAGCCTCCGCTCGAACCTGATCACCGTGATCGGCTACGGCGACGCACCGCCGTTGTCTTCCAACGATACTGCTCAAGGACACGCGAAGAACCGGCGTGTCGACGTCGACATCATCGAGACCAAATAGCTCCCACCGTGCTTCTGGCGGCTCTCGTGCAAATAGGAAATGGAAGCGAGGAAGGAAGCAACTTTGGGCGGCTGATCAGGCCGAAAGGACTTCCTTCCAAACAGCGGGCGCAGTGGCCTCTTTGACGCGCGCC
>JBDTIO010000538.1:0-6156 GCA_039936375.1 Caldimonas sp.
TGCTCGGCGTCGACGCGATGAGCGCGCATTGGGAATTCACGCTGGGCGCGAAGCGCGTGCAGGAGATCATCGGCAAGGATCTCACCGGCCACATCGCCTTCCTGGCGCAGAACGTCAGCACCGCGGACTTCGGCGACCCGGTGTTCGATCCGTACATCATGCGCCCCATCAACGGCGTGCCGGTGGCGGTGATCGGCCAGGCGTTTCCGTACACGCCGATCGCCAACCCGCGCTATTTCGTGCCCGACTGGACCTTCGGCATCCAGGATCAGCACCTGCAAAAGATCGTTGACGAGGTGCGCGGCAAGGGCGCGAAGGTCGTCGTCGTGCTCTCGCACAACGGCATGGACGTCGATCTGAAGATGGCGACGCGGCTGCGCGGCGTCGACGCGATCCTCGGCGGGCACACGCACGACGGCGTTCCGGCGCCGGTTCTCGTGAAGAACGCCGGCGGCCAGACGATCGTCACCAACGCCGGTTCGAACGGCAAGTTCCTCGGCGTGCTCGATCTCGATGTGCGCGACGGACAGCTGCGCGATTTCCGCTATCGCCTGCTGCCTGTGTTTGCCAATCTGCTGCCGGCCGATGCGGCGATGCAGGCGCATATCGACGCGGTGCGCGCACCGTTCCTTTCGAAGCTCGAAGAACCGCTCGCCGTCAACGAAGGCCTGCTCTATCGGCGCGGCAACTTCAACGGCACGTGGGACCAGCTTTTGGTCGACGCGATCATGGCGGTACGCGGCGCCGAGATCGCCTTCTCGCCCGGGTTTCGCTGGGGCACGAGTCTGTTGCCGGGGCAGCCGATCACGCGCGAGATGATGATGGATCAGCTCGCCATCACCTACCCGCACGCGACGCTCACCGACATGAGCGGAGCGACGATCAAGACCGTGCTCGAGGACGTCTGCGACAACCTTTTCAATCCCGATCCGTACTACCAGCAAGGCGGCGACATGGTGCGTGTCGGCGGCCTCGAATACACCTGCACGCCGGGCGCGGCGATGGGCGGACGCATCTCCGACATGCGCCTGAACGGCAAGCCGATCGAAGCCGGAAAGATCTACAAGGTCGGCGGCTGGGCATCCGTCGCCGAGGGCGCCCAGGGGCCGCCGATCTGGGACGTCGTCGAAACCTGGCTGCGCGACGCGAAGACGGTCCGTCCGCGCCGTCTCAACGAGCCGACGCTCGTCGGCGTCGCCGGCAACCTGGGCATCGGCGCCTGATCGCCACCTGAGAACCGATGTCCGGCTGCGTCCTGCGCCGCCCGAAGGCCTCGTTCAGGTCGTGCCCGTCTCGGGCACATCGGGCTGGAACAGCATCTCGGCGGCGTAGCCGAGCGAGATCGCCGCCACCAGCAGCAGTGGCCCCGCGAACGATCGCACCGCGGCGAACGCGGCGGATTCCAACTTCAGAACCGCGTGCATGTTGTTGGGAATCGCCAGGGCCCTCGCGCCGTCATCGTGCCGCCTGGGTCGAAAAACGGGCGATGATGCGACGAAACCGGGGAATTCTGTCGTCAATCCGGGTACGGGCGGATGAACGCCCTGTGTCGTGCCAGGTGCTGGGTCACGCCTTCCCGCCCCGAGATGTTCTGCTGTCGTGCCAGGCCTCGACGCTGCGCGCGCCGTGGGCTCAGGGCTTCAGCGCCGGCTCAGTCATCAGGCCGACGTGCGCCACCTTGAGATCGATATCCGGCTGCATCTTGCGCGCAGCCGCGAGGTCGGCCTCGCCCCGAACAGCGTCGCCGAGGCGCTTCTTCGTCAGTCCGCGGCCATAGAGTGACCAGGGACCCTCGGGCCGGTATCCGATGCCGCGATCGAAGTCGGACAGCGCCTCCTTGTACTTGCCCAGCCGCAAGTAGACCCAGCCGCGGCTGTCCAGGTAATTCGGATTCTTGGAGTCGGCGTCGACGGCGGCGTCGCAGTCGGCTAGGGCCTTGTCGAGTTCGATCCCGAGCGACAGCCGCGTCCAGCAACGACTGTTCAACGCGGCTTCGCGCTTGAACTCGTTCGGATGGGCCGGCAGCCACTGGTTCAGCTGCGCGAGCGCCTGAGTGGGCTGTGCGAGATTCAGGTAGAGGCGCGACATCGCGAGACGCATCTGCGCCTGCGGGGCGAGCGTGTTGTCCAGCGCGTCGACGTCGGCCTTCGCGCCTTCGAGATTCTTCGCGTAGAAACGCAGCCAGGCGCGCTCGTAGCGGGCGTCGGTCTGCGTCGGGTCCAGCGCCAGGGACTTGTCGAAGTCCTCTATCGCTTTCGCCGGGCGCTTCAGCGCCGCCTGGATGGCGCCACGCTGTGCGAAGAACGCGGCCGACGTCGGATCGAGCTCGCAGGCTCGGTTCAGATCGACCAGCGCGTTCTCGTAGTCGTTGCGTGCGGCCAGCGCCGCGCCGCGGCGCGCGAGCTGGTCGGCGTTCGCGGCCTGGGCGTCACTGGCGGCTACGCCCGCCTCGAAGGCCGCGGGGCTCGCGGCCTCGCCCTTGTCGAGGGCGAACACCGTGCCGCCGTTGTACGTGAAAAACATCTTCGATTGATTCTTCGAAACGTAGATGCGGTGCGACAGGAAGAAGTCGATGCCGAGCAGCATGTCGGCGTCCTTCAGCTCGAGTTGGCCGACGCGCAGGCGGTTGTTCGAGATCGCCTCGCCGCCGATCTCGAACCTGTCGAAGCGAGCCGTCCAGACCTTCCTGCTTCCGCGACCCGCGCCGTACATCGTTCCGGCGGGCGTCATGTTGGCCTCGGCGACGTCGGCGCGCCTGGCCGCCCGCGTCGACACGATCGTGCCGGCGCCCGGCTCGTTGCCGCCGACGATGAACTCCACTCTGGGAATGTCGCCCTTGAGAAGTCGCAGCTTGTCGACGGTCGTCGTCTGCACGTCGACCTTGCCTGCGATGCCCTCCACGCGCAACCTGGGGCTCGGCGTCAAGGGCAGGTTGAGCTGCGTCGCCGCGGCATCCGTCAGCATACTGAAGTAGGCGCCGCTGTCGACGGTCAGAGGCACCGGCGTCCCGTTGATGCCCACCGTTGCAACGGCGCGCGAGCCCACCATCTTCACCGGCAGTTCGAGCGTCTGGATCTCGCAGCCCGCGTGCCCCAGCATCGGCAGTGCCAAGCCGAGCGCGGCGAGCGCACCCGCGCGTCCAGGGCGCCACATCGCTCTTACCCGGACAGGCTGGTTCGCAGCACGCGGCCGTCGCGCGGATCGATGGCGCACTCGAATTCGAAGACCGTCACCGGCGAACCCTGCGCCGGCAGGGCGAGCCCGGTGCCATGAAACTCGGCGACGTTTGCGCTGGGCTGCCGAAAACTGCGGGTGGCGCTGTCGAAGGTGATCTTCGAGACCCGCGGCCAGCGCTTCTGAAGGGCGCCGACCGCACTCGATTCGCAGGCGGCGGGCGACAGCTCGCTCAGGTCGGGCTCCGCCGGCGCACGGGCCGGTGCGGCTTCGGCAACGATCGGGGTCGCATCGCGCAGCACGAGGCCCACGGCCTCGGAGGTACGAAGATCCACGTCGCAGCTGTAGTTGAACGTGCGCACGCCGCCCGTGCCTCGTGCGCGGCCCGCGCCACGCAGCACCGTCTGGTTCTCGTTCGACAGGCTCGGCTGCACCGCCGGCGCGCCGATGAAAGTCACTTCGACGGGGCGCACGCCCTGCGCGCCCAGGGTCTGCCTTGCCGCTCGCTCGCAAGCGGCCAACGCCGAAGCCGCGGTGGCATCCGACTTGCCGGCGGCAACCTGCGCATGGACCGAGGGAGACAGCGTGCTCAGGCCGATGATGGCGGCCGAGGAGAGGAGTCGGGGCAAGGTAAGGCTGCGCATCACGACAGTGTGAACCAAGCAGCAGGGGTTGTCTGCCGTCGCCGGGATGCAGCCGATGAACGGCAAAAAAGACGGAAAAGCGGTGGTGCGATGCGATGATTCATCGATGCACATCGGCAAATCACTTTGGTCGCTGCGCGTCGGCATTGCCTGCTCGTTGTTGCTGAGCGGCTGTGCGGTCGCGCCAGGGCTGGCCGAGCGGGATACAACCACCGCGCCACTGGCGGCGACGGCGAACCCCTTCGCGAGCCGGGCCGCGCTCGAGATGATCGAACGCGGCGGCTCGGCCGCCGACGCCGCCGTGGCCGCGCAGATGGTGCTCGGCCTGGTCGAGCCGCAGTCGTCGGGCCTCGGCGGTGGCACGCTGGCGCTCTATTGGCAGGCCGACACCCGGCAGTTGACGAGCCTCGACGGTCTCGCGGTGGCGCCGGCCCACGCGACGGCGGGGCTGACCGTCGACGTCGATGGCAGCGTGCTCGCTGCCGACGTGGTTCGCCGTGGCGGGCGCAGCGTCGGCGTGCCCGGCACACTGGCCTTGTGGTCGCAGCTGCACCGGCAGCACGGCAAGCTGCCGTGGCAAGCGCTGTTCGAGCCGGCCATCGCGCTCGCCGAGCAAGGCGTGCCGATGCCACGCTATCTGCACGAGGTTCTGGCGGCTGTCGATCCGGCGTCGGTGCCGGCGCCGATGCGTGCCCTCTACTTCGGCGCCGACGGCAAGGTGCTTCCCGAAGGCGCGACGTTCCGCAATCCCGCCTACGCGGCGACCTTGCGCACGATCGCCGCGAAAGGGCCGGTCGCCTGGCTCGAAGGCGGCGGCGCGCGCGACATCGTTGCCGCGGCGCAGGGTGGCGCCAAGCCGAGCCTGATGACAGAAGGCGACGTGCTCGCCTACCGCGCCGAGGCACGCGCGCCGGTGTGCGGGCCGTTCCTGCGCTATCGGGTCTGTGGCACCGGGCCGGCCTCGTTCGGCGGAATCGCCGTCGTGCAGATGCTGCAGATCGTCGAGGCGTCGGCCGGCCCCTCGGCACGCTACGATTTCGACGATCCGGCGTTCGTGCATCGCTACGTCGAGGCGGGCCGGATGGCGCAAGCCGACCGGTTTCGCTATGTCGGCGATCCGGCCTTCGTCGATGTGCCGGTCGAGGCTCTGGTCGATGCCACCTACCTGAAGGATCGCGCCGCCAGCATCGATCCGCAAAACGCGTTGAAGGAGATCCGGGCCGGTGTCGTCGCGCGACCTTCGGCGTTGCGATCGTCCGACTTCACCGAGCAGGCCGACGCGACCAGCCAGATGGCGATCGTCGACGCCGCCGGCAACGCGCTGAGCGCGACGACCACGATCAACCTCAATTTCGGTTCATGGCTGATGGTCGACGGCTTCGTCCTGAACGACGCGCTGACCAACTTTTCCGCGGCGCCGCCGGCGGGCCAGACGCGGGCCAACCAGATGGCGCCTGGCAAGCGGCCGGTGACGTCGATGACGCCGACGATCGTCTTCGACGAACGGGGCACGCCGATGCTCGTTGGCGGTTCGGCGGGCGGCGGCCAGATCGTCGACTACGTGACGATGAGCCTGATCGAGATGCTTGCGGCGGGTCAGACCCCCGCAGAGGCGCTGGCGCACGGACACGTGTCGACGGCGGTGGTGGGCACGGTGCAACTGGAGCAAGGCACGACCGCCGCGCTGCTGGCTCCTGCGCTGCAGGCCCAGGGGCATCACGTCATCGTCACGAAGATGAAGAGCGGCCTCGCCTTTCTCAAACGCGTCGCCGGTGCTTGGATCGGTGCGGCCGATCCGCGGCGCGACGGCGCGGTGGCTTCGACGACGCACTGACAGCCGATCGTCGCCTCGTCGGTCGGGCAACGTCTATCGGCCGAAGCGAGTCCGCTCATGGCGAACCCGGCGGCGCCCCGAGCTCCGTCTGAATACCTTGCAGCAGCGTCGGGCCATCGACTTGGCCAGCCTGCCACACCGATAGGGTCTCGCGCCGCCGCCGATTTGCCTCTTCCGTCTGACCGGCGGCCACATCGCAGCGAGCCGCCTCTGCCAGCGACAGGCCATGCTCGAGAGCCGAGCACGACGCATCGACGGCCGACAGGGCATCGCTCGCAGCGACCGACGCTTCGCCGATCGCGCCGCCTTGGCGCAAGGCCATGGCACGAGTGCGCAACAGCCTCACCGCGATCGTGCCGCGCCACGGCCGCGGCGAGAGGTCGAGCATGGCGACGATCGTCGCGAGCGCCGGCTCGTTGTGTCCTGCAGTCGCCAGAGCCAGCGCCCGCACGGATCCGCGAACCCGCGTCTGCACGCCGGTTTCGTCGCTGATGCCGACCACCG
>JBDTIO010000539.1:0-3737 GCA_039936375.1 Caldimonas sp.
CCCCGCTATCTGCTCGGCAATCGACCGTCTGATGTGGTGATCCTGGACGGCACCCTTAGTACGCCACCTTGAACGTCGGGCTGTCCTCCGGCCGCGTCTTCCTGTGGTCGTAGATCCGGGTCGTGGCGATGTTCGCGCGTCCGAGCCACTCTTGGACCTTGGCGATATCGGCTTGGTGGTCGAGCGCATTGGTGGCAGCCGTCGCTCTGAGGGAGTGGGCGCCGATTTCGAAGCCCAGCGCCTTGGAATAGGCCCGCACGAGCTTGTAGATGGCATCAGGCGAGATCGCCTTCTGCGATCCCTGGACCCGACCGTGATGGACCGCGCGGAAGAGGGCGCCGCCGTCTTCCGTCATGTGCCCTGCGGCCTCGAGGTAGTCCAGGACGAGCCCGCTCGCGGCCGGATGCAGAGGCACGTAGCGTGTCTTGCCGCCTTTGCCCGAGACCTTCAGGTGCGCCACGCCGCGCCGTTCGTTCTTGAAATCCTTGACCTTCAGCCGGCAGAGCTCCTCGCGCCTGAGCGCGTGATAGAGCAGGGTGGCCAGGATCGCCGGATCGCCCGATCGCGCTTGCCCTTGAGCGACACGCCGTCCGGCGCATCCAGGAGCTGGCGCGCCTGGTGATCGCCGAGCGCCGGCGTCTTGCCCTCATAGCTTTCCACCGCCGGCCGCTTGACGCCCTTGACCGGGTTATGAGTGACAGCGTTGCTCTCGCATAGGTGCTCGAAGAGAGAGGAGAGGGCGGCCAGGCGATGGCGCACCGTCATGCCGCTCAAGGATCGGCTGACTAGGTCGTCGCGCCAGGCGATGACGTGAGCACGGGTCACGATCCGGAACTCCCCCGGCTGGCGGATCCCGGTGAACCGCATGAAGTCCTGCAGGGCGTTCTCATACGCCCGCCGGGTGCTCTTGTTGTCGATGTTGGCGAACCACTCGAGCTCGGGCGGAACGTCGACCAGGCCCTGAAACAGGGCGGCCGTCAGCCGGCGATCGGCGACGAGCGGGACGAGCGCGTCAGCCATGAAACGTGCTGAACGTCCATGCGAAGTAGAGCGTGACCAATCCCAACACGATGATCCGCAAAGCTGCGATGAGCACTGGTTGCACACCAGGCGCGAGAAGCCCCTGGCTCGGATCCAAGCGCGGATACGCAATGACAGCATGCGAACCCGGCCGATGCTGCTCGACGATGCGCTCCGCCGTGCGTCTTAGGAAGAAGCCCGGCTGGCCCGCGGCGGAATAGCGAGACGACGTGTATGTCGCAGCTCCGACCGTGTAGCGAAACGAGAGATCAGCGACCCAGTAATAAGTCTGGACGCCAGAAGCTTTTCCCACCTCGGCCGCGAGGATCGTTGCCATGGCCGTCGGCCAGGACGCCGTAGCGTTCGCCTGGACAATCTTCCACAGCCCGACGAGAAGGACAAGGCCTCCGAAGAGCGCCAAGCAAAGCGCAGGCACCTGATTGTTCATGTGGGGTCGTCCGCTCCAGCTTTTCGATCCCGTGCGCACGAATTCAGAACGGCTAGGAGCATTGTTTTGATCTTACTATCGATAAAATATGTATGGGCTATCCATTTAACCGGAGCTAGGCGCATACTATCGTCATGGAGCGCCCGAGCGCAGGCATTCATTACCCCGGTTCCCTGGGTGAGTTCCAGGCGTGGTTCCGGTCCGACGCGGACTGCTTGGACTACCTCGAGTGGCTGCGATGGCCGCCCGGGTTCGTCTGCCCGCAATGCGGCCACCCTGGTGGATGGCGCCTGGGTGACGGGAGGTTCATGTGCACGGCCTGTGGCAGCCGCACGTCCGTGACGGCGGGAACCATCTTCGACCGAACCCGCACGCCACTCACGGTCTGGTTCGCTGCCTGCTGGGACTTCGCCTCCGGCAAAGACGGAATCTCGGCCTTGAGTCTGAAGCGCACCCTGGAGATCGGTTCGTACCAGACGGCTTGGGCGATGCTGCACCGGCTGCGATCCGTCCTGGTTCGTCCCGATCGGGAACTCCTGCGCGGCAAGGTCGAGGTGGACGAAACGTACATCGGTGGGCTCGATCCCGGGTTGCCTGGAGGGCATGCCCAAGCAAAGAAGGTTCTGACGTGCGTCGCAGTCGAGATCGTGGAGCCCAAAGGATTCGGCCGCTGCCGCATGGCGCCCGTGGCGGATGCCTCGGCGCAGTCGCTGCTGGCCTTCGTGTCGACGAACGTCGAGCCAGGGGCGACAGTGATCACCGATGCGTGGCAGGGCTACCGAGCATTGGACAAGAAAGGCTACATCCATGACCGTCGCAGCCAGCGGGCAGCCAGCGCGCGTGGCGAAGACCCGGGCGCACTGCTGCCAGGCGTGCATCGGATCGCGTCCCTGGCAAAACGCTGGCTGCTCGGCACACACCAGGGAGCGGTGGACGCCGCGCACTTGCCCAGCTACCTCAATGAGTTTGTGTTCCGCTTCAACCGCCGGAGCTCACGTAGCCGTGGCATGCTGTTCTACAGAGTCCTGGAACTCGCCGTCGCACATCACCCAATGCGCTACCAAGACCTCACGCGGGCGAAAAGCGCCAAGTCTACGAAGCCGAAGCCGCCGGGGAAACGCGGGCATCCTCCAAGCCTGGAGCGCCCTCGACAGAGCCGGCCGTGGAGGCAGCATGACTCCGGTTAAATGGATAGCCCATAAATATGTTATCAATAGCTGGACTGTCTAGGTAGGACAGCGCACAGACTGCCGTTAGGCTTTGCCCTCAAATGAGCAAATGAGCTTTGGATACCGAGGTTTCTGCATCACGTCATCGGCCAGTGAGCTGGCGCCTCCGCTGCGCGTACGCAGGCCGCGACGTCGAGCAAGAACCCCGTTCTGCTGCGCATCGACTACGACGCCGGCCATGGCATGGGATCGAATCGTTCGCAGCGCGAAGTCGAGCTCGCGGACGCCTGGAGCTTCGCGCTTTGGCAAATGGGCGATCCGGCCTTCCAGCCGAAGTGAGCTGACCGGCCCGCGCCTGCAAACGAAACCGCTGCAGCAACCACGGCAATTCCCGGCTGTGAACCTTGCCTGGATGTCCGCCTACTTCGCGGCCGGCGCTTTGGGTGCTGCAGAAAGCGCTAGCGCTGGCCTTTGCGGTAATCGTGTATGCCGGCGCGACGCAGATCCTTCTGGGCAAGAGGCCTGCCGCCGAGCGCACGCTGCCCGGCACGCCGTTGCTGCTGGCGACGAAGATGCTGTGGAGCTATCTGTGAAGCGGCCCTGAGAGCGAAGCTGCGGGCGCGACTCCATGCCGAGACGGGATCGCCAAAGAATGGATCGGCCCAGTAGCCACTCTTGCGCTTGGCTCATGGCGGCTTTGATCGTCGATTCGGGTTCTGTCTAGGGAGCCGCTGCTTTGCAGGGGGCGGCGCTTCCGCCATGCATGAGGCGGCAATCACAACGAGGCCGAATTCCATGACATCCCCCAGCCGAATCCTCACCGTTTCGAAGGTCGCATCGCACGGCATCCTCCTCGCCGCTTGCCTGTCTGGGGCGCTGGCGTCGCAGCCCGCGGCAGCGACGTGTCCGCCCGGCTATCGGCCAAAAGGGTCGACGTGCATGCCCGTACCCGTCAAGCCGCAACCCCCCTACACCGCACACAGCGTCGTCACGCCTTCCGTATCGGCGGTTCATGCCGGGCACCAGCAGGGCGCGATCACGGAGGCAGTCGATCCGCGCAAGATCAAGCCGCAGCCCGGTGCACCGATCGAACACTCTTC
>JBDTIO010000540.1:0-8838 GCA_039936375.1 Caldimonas sp.
GTATTCCCGCCCTGATGGCGATGGACTTCCAACAGCGCGCGGCGCGCCTGAAGGCGATCGCCGCCTACATGAACGAGCGCAAGGAGGAGCTGTACACGATCTCGCGCCACACCGGCGCCACGCGCAACGACAGCTGGGTCGACATCGAAGGCGGCACGGGTACGCTGTACGCGTACGCGTCGATGGGCGGCAACGAATTGCCGTCAGGCAACGTCGTGCACGAGGGGCCGGCGGTGCAGCTCGGCAAGAAGGGCCACTTCGCGGGCACGCACATCCTCGTGCCGCGCGGCGGCGTCGCCGTGCACATCAATGCGTTCAACTTTCCGGTGTGGGGATTGCTCGAAAAATTCGCGCCGACCTTTCTCGCCGGCATGCCATGCATCGCCAAGCCGGCGACGGCGACGAGCTACCTCACCGAAGCGGCCGTGCGCATGATGGTCGAGTCGGGGCTGCTGCCGCAGGGCAGCCTGCAGCTCGTCATCGGCTCGACCGGTGACCTGCTCGACCGGCTCGACAGCCAGGACGTCGTCACCTTCACCGGCTCGGCCGACACGGCCCTGAAGCTGCGCGGCAACCGCAACCTGCTCGCGAAATCGATTCCCTTCAACGCCGAGGCCGACTCGCTCAATGCCGCGATCCTCGGCCCCGACGTGACGCCCGACGACGACGAGTTCGATCTCTTCGTCAAGGAAGTCGTGCGCGAGATGACGATGAAGGCAGGGCAGAAATGCACCGCGATTCGTCGCGCCATCGTGCCGCGGCGGCACCTTGACGCACTGGCCGCGAAGCTGCGCGAGCGGCTGGCCAAGGTGAGTGTCGGCGACCCGGCGGTGGAGGGCGTGAAGATGGGCGCGCTCGCTTCGATGGCGCAGCTGAAGGACGTCGGCGAGCGCGTCGCGATGCTGTCGCGCGGCAACGATGTGATCTTCGGTCAGGGCGACGGCTTCGTGCCGCGCGGCGAAGGTGTGGGCTCGGGCGCGTTCTTCTCGCCGACCTTGCTCCTCTGCCGCGACGCGATGAAGAACGATGCCGTGCATGACATCGAAGCCTTCGGCCCGGTCTCGACGCTCATGCCCTACGGCGACTTCGACGAAGCGCTCGAGCTCGCGGCGCGCGGACGCGGCAGCCTGGTCGCGACGCTGGTCACGCACGATCCGAAGGTCGCCGCCAAGGCCGTCCCGCAGATGGCGGCGTGGCACGGGCGCCTCCTCGTGCTCGATCGCGAAGCCGCCGCCGAATCCACCGGCCACGGCTCGCCGTTGCCGATGCTCAAGCATGGTGGCCCGGGTCGCGCCGGCGGCGGCGAGGAGCTGGGCGGCATCCGCGCCGTCAAGCACTACCTGCAGCGCGCTGCGGTGCAGGGGTCGCCGACGATGCTGACCGCGATCAGCGGCGAATACGTGCGCGGCGCGGCGCTGAACGAGGGCGACGTCCATCCCTTCCGCAAGCACTTCGAGGAGCTCGCGATTGGCGACTCGCTGCTGACGCACCGGCGCACCGTGAGCGAGGCCGACATCGTCGCCTTCGGCGGCATCTCGGGCGACTTCTTCTACATGCACTTCGACGAGATCGCGGCCAGGGAGTCGGCGTTCGGGCATCGCATCGCGCATGGCTACTTCGTGCTCTCTGCGGCGGCGGGCCTGTTCGTCTCGCCGGCGCCGGGCCCGGTGCTCGCCAACTACGGGCTCGACACGCTGCGCTTCGTCAAGCCGGTCGCGATCGGCGACACGATCCGTGCCCGGCTCACCTGCAAGCGCAAGATCGATCGCAACAGGAAAGACGCGAAGGGGCAAGGGCAGGGCGTCGTCGCCTGGGACGTCGAGGTGACGAACCAGGATGGCGAGCTCGTCGCCAGCTACGACATCCTCACGCTGGTCGCAAAGCGCGCAGCCTGAGCCGCAGCGACCGGACGGGAAAACCCCTTCGATGAGCGCAGCGACGCACTTCTAGAATCGCGCGGCACCCTAGCAGCAACTCGATGGCAACGACCCGTCGCGCCGCCACGCCGAAGCCCGCAACCGCGGCGAGCGCCGGGCCGCGCATCCTCAAGAAATATCCGAATCGGCGCCTCTACGACACCGAGGTGTCGAGCTACATCACGCTCGCCGACGTCAAGAGCATGGTGCTGAAGGGCCTCGACTTCGAGGTTCGCGACGCCAAGACCGGCGACGACCTGACGCGCAGCATCCTGTTGCAGATCATCCTCGAGGAAGAGACCGATGGCGTGCCGATCTTCTCGACTTCCATGCTGTCGCAGATCATCCGCTTCTACGGTCACTCGATGCAGGGAATGATGGGCTCGTACCTCGAGAAGAACCTGCAAACCTTCACCGACATCCAAGCTCGCATCGCCGATCAGTCGAAGGGTCTCTACGACCCGAAACTGCAGACGCCCGAGATGTGGTCGCAGTTTCTCAATGGCCAGGCGCCGGCGGTGCAAAGCATGATGGGCAACTATCTCGAGCAGTCGCGCAGCGTCTTCATGCAGATGCAGGAGCAGATGGCCAAGCAGGCGGCAACGCTCTTTCCCGCAGCGCCGGCAGCGAAGACGCCAGCCAAACGCTGAGGCCTTCGCAGGGCGGCTCGGGCCGCCGCGCCGCGATCGGCGAAAATCGTCCGATGAGTGAAGAAACCATCGCCCGGCCGACTGCCGCAACGGCCGCCCCGAAGATCGGCTTCGTTTCCCTCGGCTGCCCGAAGGCGCTCACCGATTCCGAGCTGATCCTGACCCGGCTCAGCGCTGAAGGCTACGCAACCTCGAAGACTTTCGCCGGTGCCGATCTCGTCATTGTCAACACCTGCGGCTTCATCGACGACGCGGTCAAGGAAAGCCTGGACACGATCGGCGAGGCGCTGGCCGCCAACGGCAGAGTCATCGTCACCGGCTGCCTGGGCGCGAAGGGTGGAAAAGACACGGGCGAAGGCGGCGGCAACCTGGTGCGGCAGATGCACCCGAGCGTGCTCGCGGTGACCGGCCCGCACGCCACCGAAGAAGTCATGGACGCCGTGCACACGCATGTGCCCAAGCCGCACGATCCGTTCGTCGATCTGGTTCCGGCGAGACCTTCGATCGGCATCAAGCTGACGCCCAAGCACTACGCCTACCTCAAGATCAGCGAGGGCTGCAACCACCGCTGCACCTTCTGCATCATCCCGAGCCTGCGCGGCGACCTCGTTTCCCGGCCGATCGGCGACGTGCTCTCGGAAGCGGCGGCGCTGTTCGAGTCGGGCGTGAAGGAGTTGCTCGTCATCAGCCAGGACACCAGCGCCTACGGTGTCGACGTGCGCTATCGCACCGGCTTCTGGAATGGTCGGCCGGTCAAGACGCAGCTGCTCGAGCTGTGCGAGCGCCTGGCCGAGATCGCCGCACCGCACGGCGCCTGGGTGCGGCTGCACTACGTCTATCCGTATCCCCATGTCGACGCGGTGCTGCCGCTGATGGCCACCGGCCGGATCCTTCCGTATCTCGACGTGCCGTTCCAGCACTCGCATCCCGACGTGCTGCGCCGCATGAAGCGGCCGGCAAGCGGCGAGAAGAACCTGGAGCGGCTGGTCCGCTGGCGCGAGATCTGTCCCGAGCTCGTCGTGCGCAGCACCTTCATCGCCGGCTTCCCGGGTGAAACCGAAGCCGAATTCGAGCACCTGCTCGATTTCATGCGCGAAGCGAAGATCGATCGCGCCGGCTGTTTCGCCTATTCGCCGGTAGACGGCGCGCTCGCCAACGCCATTGCCGGCATGGTTCCTGGCGAAATTCGCGAAGAGCGCAAGGCAAGGTTCATGGCTGTCGCCGAGCAGGTGTCAGTGGCGAAGCTGCAGGGAAGAGTCGGCGCGACGATGCAGGTTCTGGTCGATTCGGCACCGGCCCTGGGCCGCAAGGGCGGCCTCGGTCGCAGCTACGCCGACGCGCCCGAGATCGACGGCCGGGTGCGACTGCTGGCGCCGGAAAAGGCATCGAAGACGCTGAAGGCGGGCGAGTTCACGCGCGCGAAGATCATCGCCGCCGACGGCCACGACCTCGTCGGCGTGCCGATCTGAGGACATCGAGCTGAAAACATCGAGCGAGGCATGAAGAAGAAATCGCCATCCAGTACGTCACTGATTGCCCACGGGTATTCGCCGCCGCGAGGTTTTTCTTCGGTGCAGCCCGCCGTGCACAAGGCTTCGACCGTGGTCTTCGCCAACGCCGCGGCCTTGCGCGCCCGGACCTGGAAGGAAAAGACCGGCTACACCTACGGCCTGCACGGCACGCCGACGACCTTCACGCTCGAAGAGCGCATCGCCACGCTCGAGGGCGGCACCGAAACGCTGCTGGTGCCGAGCGGGCTGGCGGCGATCACCGTGGTCAACGCAGCGCTGCTGCGCGCCGGCGACGAGGTCCTCATTCCCGACAACGCGTACGGCCCGGCCACGGAACTGGCGAAGAACGAGCTGGCTCGCTGGGGGATCACGCACCACTTTTTCGATGCGATGGATCCGGCCTCCTTGAAGGCGGCGCTGTCGCCGGCGACGCGGCTGGTCTGGCTCGAAGCGCCCGGCTCGGTGACGATGGAGTTTCCCGACCTGCCGGCGCTGGTGCACCTGGTGCGCGAGCGCGGCGCAGACGTGATCGTCGCCCTCGACAACACCTGGGGTGCCGGCCTCGCCTTCGATCCGTTCGCCCTCGGTGCGGGCAGTGACGCCGTCGGCGTCGACGTGTCGGTGCAGGCGCTCACCAAATACCCGTCGGGTGGCGCCGATGTCCTGATGGGCTCGGTGACGACGCGTGTCGCGGCCTTGCACCAACGCCTCAAATCGACGCACATGCGCATGGGCTGGGGCATCAGCGGCAACGACGCCGAGCTGGTGCTGCGCTCGCTGCCATCGCTGCCGCTGCGCTACGAGGCGCAGGATCGTGCCGGCCGCACCCTGGCCGCGTGGTGGTCTAAGCGGCCGGAGATCGTCGCGGTGCTGCATCCGGCGCTCGCCGGCTCACCCGGGCACGACCATTGGGCGGCGCTCTGCTCGCAGGCCGCGGGGCTGTTCTCGGTGGTCTTCGATTCGCGTTTCGGCACGACGCAAGTCGATGCCTTCGTCGACGCGTTGAAGCTCTTTCGCATCGGCTATTCGTGGGCCGGCCCGGCCAGCCTGGTCGTGCCCTATGACCTGGCTGCCATGCGCGCGCGGCCGTCATGGCCCGGCACGCTGGTTCGCTTCTCGCTCGGCCTCGAAGAGGTCGACGATCTCATCGCCGATTGCAAGCAGGCGCTCGGCGCCCTCGAACCGATGTCGCGCTGACGTTCCCGAACGTTCGGTCAGCGCTCGCGATCGCGCAGGCGCAGGCGCATCGTCAGGCCGGTCGGCGTCATCGTGAACGACATGCGCTCGTCGGGCTCCTTGCCGTCGGCGGTACTGACGCTGACGACGTCGAAGCGGCCGATCAAGGTGGCGAGCGCGATCTTCATCTCGAGCATCGCCAGCTGGCGGCCGGGGCAGACGCGTGGCCCGGCGCCGAACGGCATCGAGACGCGGTTCGCGGCGCCGGCCTCGCGGCCGGGCTCGGTGCGCAGCCAGCGCTGCGGATCGAATCGCTCGGCGTTCTCGAAATATTCGTCGCGCATGGCATCGCTGCGCAAGGCACCGAAGATGAGCGTGCGTGCGGGAACGCGAATGTCACCGATGGTCGTGTCGCGCAGCGCCTGCAGGATGAGCGAAGGTGCGACCGGCTTCAGACGCATCGTCTCGTTGGCGCAGGCCTCGAGGTACTCGAGCGAAGCGAAGCGTTCGGGTGTCCACTGGCCAGCGGGCCCGGCTCGCTCGTCGACCTCGGCGCGCGCCCGCTCCAGGCAGTCGGGGTGCGTATGGAGCAGCCAGATCGCCCAGGCGAGCGTGTTTGCCGTCGTGTCTTCGCCAGCCAGCAGCATCGTCATGACGTTGCCGGAAACCTCGGCATCGGTGATGCCGGAGCCGGGATCGTCCGCGGCGACGAGCATCGCTTCGAGCAGGTTGCGCGGCGCCGCCCGCCGCTCCGGGTCGGCGACGAGCCGGCCGCGAGCGGCGGCGATGAAGCCTTCGATGGCGACGTTGACCTCGGCGACGCTGCACTCGAGCTGGCGATCGGCGGCGGTTTTCCACCAGCGATGCAGCGGCAACGGCGAGAAGAGGCGGCGAAACATCGCCGGGAAGATCTTGTCGAGGTGGCGCTGGATGACGTCGTCGTTCGATTCGAGCGTGTTCACGTCGGCGCCGAACGCCAGGCCGGAAATCGCATCGACGGTGAAACGCATCAGGTCGGCCTGCAGGTCGATCGGCAAGTCACCGGCGGCGGCCTTGCGCCAGCGCCCCTCGAGACGAGCGCTGACCTTCACGAGCGACGGAAAGTAGGCGCGAAGATGACGCGGATCGAAACCCGCCATGACCATCTTGCGCTGACGCCGCCAGGCGTCGCCCTCGGCGCTGAAGACGCCGCCGGCCAGACCCATTTCGGCGCCGACGTCGCGCAGCCGCTTGGTCCGCCGGAAACCCTCGGGCCGGTCGCGCAGCACGATGCCCATCGCCACATGATCGGCAACCACGAGCAGCTGTTCGCGACCGAGGCGGAAGCGGAAATACGGTCCGTAGCGCCGCGCCCAGGCTTCGACCTGCTGATGGATGTGGGCGCGGTCGATCTGCAGCATGTTGCCGAGCAGCGGCAGGCCCGGCGGCCCGGGCAGGTCGTCGATCTCGCGCAACGCCGGCGGGCGGGTCGGCGTCAGGGCTTCGGCGGGAGTCGACATCGTCTTGGATCCGTAGGTTGCCGGTTCAATGCTTGCTGGGCGCCGAGACCTTGTGGCGCATCAGCCGGGCGTGCTCGCGTTCCCAGTCACGCTTTTTCTCGGTGTTGCGTTTGTCGTGCTCGGCCTTGCCCTTGGCCAGTGCAATCTCTGCCTTGACCCGGCCGCCCTTGTAGTGCAGGTCGAGCGGCACCAGCGTGAAGCCCTTCTGTTCGACCTTGCCGATCAGGCGGCGAATCTCCTCCTTGTGCATCAGCAGCTTCTTGGTCCGGTCGGCCTCGGGCTGAACGTGCGTCGAGGCGCTGCGCAAGGCATTGATGCGGCAGCCGATGAGGTAGAGCTCGCCGTCACGGATCACGACGTAGCCGTCGGTCAGTTGCACCTGGCCGGCGCGAACGGCCTTGATCTCCCAGCCTTCCAGGACCATGCCGGCCTCGTGGCGCTCCTCGATGTGGTAATCGAACCGGGCGCGGCGGTTCTCGGCGATGGACAAGGTCTCACTCCCTACAATTTCGCGATTGTATGAAGCACGTCAAGAAGTCGGTGCTCCTCTGGTACACGGCGCACGAGATCTATGAGCTCGTGATCGACGTTGCGGCGTACCCGGCGTTCCTGCCGTGGTGCGAGCACGCTGAAATCCTTCAGCGCGACGAGAACGCATTGACCGCGCGGCTGCATCTTGCCTACTCCGGCATCCGCCATGCCTTCACCACGAAAAACGTCCAGGTGAAGGACGAGTCGGTTCATGTCGGCCTCGTCGACGGGCCGTTCTCGCTGCTCGACGGCCTCTGGCGCTTCGTGCCGTTGCCGCTGCCGTCGGGGCCCGACGGCACGAGCGGCGGCGCTTGCAAGATCGAATTCGAGCTGCGCTACGCCTTCGCGAACGGCGTCCTCGAAGCGGCGATCAGCCCGGTTTTCGACCGCATCGCCAACACCTTCGTCGAGTCCTTCGTCAAACGCGCCGAGCAGGTCTATGGCACACGCTAGCGGCAACGGTTCGCAGGCACCGATTCGTGTTGCCGTGGCCTGCACACCGCGGCGCGGCCTGGCGGTCGAGGTTCAGGTCGAGGTCCCGCCGGGCGCGCGCGCGCTGGACGCGATCCGCGCCAGTGGTCTGCTCGAGCGATTCACCGAGATCGACATCTCGACGCAGTCGATCGGCATCTGGGGCCGAAGCAGCTCGCTGGGGGCGACCGTCGATGCCGGCGATCGGGTCGAGATCTATCGGCCGCTCGCCGCCGATCCGAAAGAGGCGCGGCGCCTGCGCGCCAAGCGTCGGTAACGAGCGCCGGCTACTTGCAGTTGCTCGAGATCGCGTCCTGGGCTTGCCTCGTTTGGGTAGCACGCTGGTTATCGTCGAGAAATTCGCGTTCGCCCTTGTCGTTTACTCGCGCCATCCTGACTCCACTGGTCAGGGTGTTCAGCTGGCCTTTGGCGCGATTGCAGTTTTCGGCCTTGCCGGCGGCGACGCGCGCTTCGTCGGCCTTGAGCTTGGCCGCCTGTTCGGCCTCGGCCTTCTTGCGCCGGGCCTCGAGCTCGGGATCTGTGGTTCGCGGCGCGAGCGCGTTGGACGCCGCTGCCGACGCCGCCGAAGCTGGTGCCGCCACGAGCGTCGCCACGTGCCGCTGCGAAACCGGGCGATTGAGGATGTCCTTGTCGGGCGTGCCCGACGGCGGTGGCAGGTCGCTGTACTGCACGTGGCCGGACGAATCGCGCCACTTCCACTGCGCTTGCGCGGGCAAGGCAAGAAGTGCAACGGCCGCGACGACGCCGGTCATGACATTTCGGAGCACGGGCGAACGAACCATGGTCTGGCGGCAATTCATTGCGACCTTGCGAAGTTTACCGGCGCGCCCTCGCACAAGGCGTATCGGTCGGGCGCAAACCGGTATTTTGTGCGTGCATCCGTATAATTCTCTTTTGTCTTCGGCCCGGCGCTTCGCACCTTTACTTCGCCAAGGCGAAGTGAGCCTACGACGCAACGGCGCAAGGCCGTTGTGCGTAAGGAGCTCTCTCAAATGCGCCTTCTGGGCAAAGCGCTGACCTTCGACGACGTGCTGCTGGTCCCGGCGTTTTCTCGGGTCCTGCC
>JBDTIO010000541.1:0-5239 GCA_039936375.1 Caldimonas sp.
CTGCTGGCGGCCGCCGATGCTTCTGCGTTCGAGTACGCCGCGCACGACGAGAACGATCCGGTGTCGATGTGCTACACGTCGGGAACGACGGGTCGGCCGAAGGGAGTCGTGTACTCGCATCGCTCGACGCTCCTGCACTCGCTGGTCGCCTCCCTGGCCGATCACACGGGTATTCGCGGCACCGACGTGCTCCTGCCCGTGACGCCGATGTTCCACGCCAACAGCTGGGGCTTGCCTTACGTCGCCGTCATGCTCGGCGTGAAGACGGTATTGCCTGGGCCGCACCTGCACCCGAACGACCTGCTCGACCTCATGCAGATGGAGCCGCCGACGCTGGCGCTCGGCGTGCCGACGATCTGGATGGGTTTGATCCAGGCCTACGAGCGCGCGCTCGTCGAGCAACCCGGGCGCTGGAAGCTCCCCGTCGGGATGCGCTCGCTGGTCGGCGGCGCGGCGGTGCCGGAGTCGCTGATTCGCGCGTTCGCGCGGCACGGCGTTTCTATCGTGCAGGGATGGGGCATGACCGAAACCTCGCCGGCGGCGAGCATGTCGTATGTGCGCCGGGAAACCATGACGCTCGGCGACGATGAGCACTTCCGGCGTGCCGCGATGGCCGGCGTGCCGGTGCCGCTGGTCGACATCCGCATCCGCGGCGACGACGGCCACGACGCACCCTGGAACGGCAAGGCCGTCGGCGAGATCCAGTGCCGTGGTCCGTTCATCACCGGCTCGTATCACGAGGTGCCGGTCACCGAGGACAAGTTTAGCGACGACGGGTGGCTGCGCACCGGCGACGTCGCGACCATGGACGAGCTCGGCTTCATCCGCATCACCGATCGCACCAAGGACCTCATCAAGTCGGGTGGCGAATGGATTTCGTCGGTCGATCTCGAGAACGCCCTCATGGCGCATCCGGCAATCGCCGAGGCCGCGGTGATCGCGATTCCCGACGAAAAGTGGAGCGAGCGGCCCCTTGCCTGCATCGTTCTCAGGCCGGGCCAGAGCGCCGACGCCGCGATGCTCGGCGCGCACCTGCTCGCGCACGGCTTCGCGAAGTGGCAGCTGCCCGATCGCTACCAAGTCATCGACGCCGTGCCGCGCACGTCGACCGGCAAATTCTGGAAACTCAAGCTGCGCGAGCGCTTCCCGCGCTAGACGACCCGGCGACTCCGTGATCGACGATCTCTTTTCCACGCCGGCACAAGACGGCGACGACATCGTGGCGCTTGGCGAATACGCCGAACGCGCCTACCTTGAATACGCGCTCTCGGTCGTCAAGGGCCGGGCGCTGCCCGACGTGAGCGACGGCCAGAAGCCCGTGCAGCGCCGCATCCTCTATGCGATGGCCCGAATGGGCCTGGCCTTCACGACCGGCGCCGGACCGAAGGCGGTGAAAAGCGCACGCGTCGTCGGCGACGTGCTCGGCCGCTTTCATCCGCACTCCGACCAGGCCGCCTACGACGCGCTGGTGCGCATGGCGCAGGATTTCTCGCAGCGCTATCCGCTGGTCGACGGCCAGGGCAACTTCGGCTCGCGCGACGGCGACGGTGCCGCGGCGATGCGCTACACCGAAGCCCGCCTGGCGCCGATCTCGCGCCTGCTGCTCGACGAGATCGACGAAGGTACGGTCGATTTCATCCCCAACTACGACGGCTCGACGACCGAGCCGAAGCTGTTGCCCGGCCGGCTGCCGTTCGTGCTGCTCAACGGCGCAAGTGGCATCGCGGTCGGCCTGGCGACCGAGATTCCGAGTCACAACCTGCGCGAAGTCGCGGCGGCGGCGGTCGCGCTGATCAAGGACGAGAAGCTGGCCGACGACGAGCTCGCGCGACTGCTGCCCGGCCCCGACTTCCCCGGCGGTGGCCAGATCATCAGCAGCGGCGACGAGATTCGCGCTGCGTATGCGAGCGGCCGCGGCACGCTCAAGGTGCGCGCCCGCTGGAAGATCGAGGACCTCGCGCGCGGCCAATGGCAGGTCGTCGTCACCGAGCTGCCGCCCGGAACGAGCGCACAGAAGGTGCTCGAGGAGATCGAGGAGCTGACCAATCCGAAGCTGCGCCCCGGCAAGAAGACGCTCGGGCTGGAGCAGTCGCAGCTCAAGGCGTCGATGCTGTCGGTGCTCGATGCGGTGCGCGACGAGTCGAGCAAGGACGCCGCCGTGAGGCTCGTCTTCGAGCCGAAGACCAGCCGCACGCCGCAGGACGAATTGCTGACGGCGCTGCTCGCCCACACCAGTCTCGAGAGCTCGACGCCGATCAACCTGACGATGGTCGGCGCTGATGGCCGGCCGACGCAGAAAAGCCTGCGCCAGATGCTTGTCGAATGGAGCGGCTTTCGCCTGCGTACAGTCGAGCGCCGATCGCAGCATCGGCTCGCCAGGGTCGCCGAGCGCATTCACGTTCTCGAAGGGCGGCAGCTCGTGCTGCTCAACATCGACGAGGTGATCGCGATCATCCGTGCTGCCGAGGAACCGAAGACGGCGCTGATCGCCCGCTTCGCCCTCAGCGAGCGGCAGACCGACGACATCCTCGACATTCGCCTGCGCCAGCTGGCGCGCCTGGAAGCGATCCGCATCGAGCACGAGCTAAAGGAGTTGCGCGGCGAAGAAGGGCGCTTGCGCGAGTTGCTCGCGAGCCCGGCGGCGTTGAAGCGAACGGTGGTGCGCGAGATCGAGGCCGACGCCAAGATCTATGGCGACGAGCGCCGCACCCTGATCGAGGCGCAGAAGCGCGCCGTCGCCGAAGTGCGCGTGGTCGACGAACCGGTCACGGTCGTCGTCAGCCTGAAGGGCTGGGTACGGGCGCTGAAGGGCCACGAGGTCGACGCCACCCAACTCGCGTTCAAGGCCGGCGACGGTCTCTACGGCACCTTCGCCTGTCGCAGTGTCGAGGCCTTGCTCGTCTTCGGCAGCGACGGCCGCGTCTATTCGGTCGCCGTCGCGATGCTGCCGAGCGGCCGCGGCGACGGTCTCTCGGTCACGTCGCTGATCGACCTGCAACCGGGCACACAGGCGGCGCACTACTTCGCCGGCGTTGCATCGCAGATGCTGCTGCTCGCCGGCACCGGCGGCTTCGGCCTGCTCGCCCACGCCGGCGACCTCGCGTCGCGACAGCGCGGCGGCAAGGCCTTCCTCGACCTCGAAGGCGAAGAAAAGCCGTTGCCTCCGGCAGTCGTGGCGGCAAGTGCTTCGCGGGTCGCCTGTCTGACGCTCGAAGGCCGCCTGCTCGCCTTCGGTCTCGACGAGCTAAAGCTGCAAGGCAAGGGCGGCCGCGGCCTGACGCTGATCGACCTCGACGCGAAGGATGCACTGGTCAGCACCTGTGCGTTCGGCGACCTGCTTCGCGTGCTCGGCACCGGCCGCGGTGGCAAGCCACGTGACGAGGTCCTGCGCGGCGAGGCGCTCGACCCCTACGTCGGTCGCCGCGCGCGCAAGGGGCGACGCCAGGATGCCATGCCAAAGGCGATGCGCGTTCTCGCGGCCACGGCGGCCTGAGCCCTTTTTGGCGTTCGATCGAGACTACGATCGTCGATTCCCGACTCCAGCTCGCCGAGGATTGCCATGAAGAAAATCATCCACGACACGACCGATTCATTCGATCAGCGTCTCGATGTCCTGCAGGCCGGGCACGCGCCACAGGTCGAGATCGACGCTGCGATCGTCGTCTACGAGCGTTTGCGCACGGCGCAGTCGATCTGCGAAGCGCTGGTGCCGGGGGCGTATTCGGAGACGGCCGTGTTCGCCCTGCTCGAGGCGATCTCCGACGAAGTCGCGCTCAATACGCCGATCGAGGACTGATACTGCAGCCCTTCAGGTCGCGACGCGCAACGCCCGGATCATCGCGATCGCGCAGGCCAGGAACACCGCCGCGGCGAGGAAATCGTACGAAATGCCGGCCAGCGTGACAGCGGCGTCGGCGCAACTGGCGCGCGCTTCGAAAACGTCAGGGAGCAACCGGTCGAGCTGCGTCGCGGTCATGATGCGATCGGCAAGCGTCAGGTTGCACGACGCCGATTTCGCGGCAACGAAGTGCTGCCACATCGTCGCCGCCATGCCGGCGATGGCGAATAGCAGGGCGAACGTGCCCGCCAGCCGGCTTCCGGTGGCACGCCGCCAGACCAGCCCGAGCAGCGCGAACAGGCCGATCACGACGAAGAGCAGGCGCTCGAGCACGCACCACGGGCACGGATCCATCGCATAGACATGCTGCGTGACGAGCGCCGCCGCCACGGCGCCGAACGACGCCAACGCCACGAAAGCGAAGGGCCAGACCGCCGGGGCGGCGCGACCGCCCGTGCGGAACGACAGGGTGCCGTCGCGCGCCGCGTTCACGGCGTCTCCACGCCGGCGGAGGCGTCCCTGCCGTGTCGCGGGTCGGCCGCGCTCACTCGGCAACCTGGGCGATCAGCTCGATCTCGACGCAGGCGCCGAGCGGCAGCTGCGCGACGCCGAAGGCGCTTCGCGCATGCGCGCCTTTCTCGGCGAAGATCTCGCCGAGCAGCTCCGAGCAGCCGTTGGTCACGAGATGATGCTCGATGAAATCGGGGGCGCTGTTGACCAGGCTGGTGATGCGCACGATGCGCTCGATCTTGTCGAGATCGCCGACCGCCGCGTGCAATGTGCCGAGCAGATCGACGGCGACGGCGCGCGCCGCCTTCTTGCCGGTGGAGGTCGTCATGTCGCGGCCGAGTTGGCCGACCCAGGCCTTGCCGTCGCGCTTGGCGATGTGGCCGGAAAGGAAGACGAGGTTGCCGCTGCGCACGAAGGGCACGTAGGCGCCGGCCGGAATAGCCAGCGGCGGCAGGGAGATGTCGAGGTCGGTCAGGCGGTCGTAGATCGAAGACATGGATGGCTCGGGAGCGCGGAGATGCCGCAAATCGTACACCCCGGCACCTACACTTTCCGGGATGCGAGCACCGGCCACCGGCGGGCGAATCGCCGCGCTGTTGCTGGCATGGCTGCGCCGCGCGACCTGCCGGTCGAAGGCAGCTTCGATCTTGTCGCCGCCGACGTCGGGCAGGGCATGTCGGTGCTCGTGCGAACGCGCGGCCACGTGCTGCTGTTCGACACCGCCCGCAGTACTCGCGCGAAAGCGACGCCGGCCAGCGGGTGCTGGTTCCCCTGCTGCGATCGCGCGGCGACGAGCACCTCGACCTGTTGATGCTCAGCCATCGCGACCTCGATCACGTCGGCGGCGCGCTGACCATCCTGCGCGGTCCCGAAGTCGATTCGCTCTCCAGT
>JBDTIO010000542.1:0-3290 GCA_039936375.1 Caldimonas sp.
GTCGCCACGCACAGCGACATCGGCCTGGGCGCGGCCTTGCGCCGCATCATCGGCCGCGGCGGCGAGCCGCTGATTCGCCGAGGCGTCGACATGGCGATGCGGCTGATGGGCGAGCAGTTCGTCAGCGGCGAAACCATCGCCCAGGCGCTCGCCCACGCGCGCAAGCGCGAGGCCGAAGGCTTTCGCTATTCGTACGACATGCTCGGCGAAGCGGCGATGACATCGGCCGATGCCGCCGCCTATTTCGGGGCCTACGAGGCCGCCATCCACGCGATCGGCCGAGCCTCGGCGGGGCGCGGCATCTTCGACGGGCCCGGCATCTCGATCAAGCTCTCGGCCCTGCACCCACGCTATGGCCGGTCGCAGGTCGAGCGCGTGATGCACGAGCTCTATCCGCGCCTGCTGCAACTGGCCGAGTTCGCGCGCCGCTACGACATCGGCCTCAACATCGACGCTGAAGAGGCCGACCGGCTCGAGCTGTCGCTCGACCTCCTCGAGCGGCTCTGCTTCGCACCAAGTCTCGCCGGGTGGAACGGCATCGGCTTCGTGATCCAGGCCTATCAGAAGCGCTGCCCGGCGGTGATCGACTGGCTGGTCGACCTTGCCGTTCGCAGCGAGCGCCGGCTGATGATCCGGCTCGTCAAGGGCGCCTATTGGGACGGCGAGATCAAGCGGGCGCAGATCGACGGCCAGAACGGATATCCCGTCTACACGCGAAAGGCGCATACCGACGTCGCCTACATCGCGTCGGCAAAAAAATTGCTCGCCGCGCCGGAGCAGATCTATCCGCAGTTCGCGACGCACAACGCGCACACGCTCGCCGCCGTCTACACGCTGGCGGGCCCGAACTTCCAAGCGGGCCAGTACGAGTTCCAGTGCCTGCACGGCATGGGCGAGCCGCTCTACGAGCAGGTCGTCGGCCCCGAATCGCAGGTCAAGCTCGGCCGCCCCTGCCGCATCTACGCACCGGTCGGCAGCCACGACACCTTGCTCGCCTATCTGGTCCGGCGGCTGCTCGAGAACGGCGCCAACACCTCGTTCGTCAACCGCATCGCCAACGACGCGGTCTCGCTCGACGAGCTCGTGCAGGACCCGGTTCTCACGGTCGAAGCCGCGGCGGCGCGGGAAGGAACGCTCGGTCTGCCTCACCCTGCCATCGTGCTGCCCGGCGATATCTACGGCGCGCGGCGCAGGAACTCGCGCGGGCTCGACCTGGCCGACGAAACGCGACTGGCGTCGGTCGCGGCCGCCTTCGACAAGCACGCCTCCGCGGCCTGGTCCGCAGCGCCGCTGCTCGGCGCCGACGCATCAGGCGGCGAGCCACGAACGCTGCGCAATCCGGCCGACCGCGACGACGTGCTCGGCACCTGTCGCGACGCGACCGACGCCGACGTGCAAGCGGCGCTGGCCGGCGCTGCCGGCGCGGCGTCGGCCTGGGCCGCGACCTCGCCCGCCGATCGCGCCGCCTTGCTCGAGGCCGGCGCCGACCGTTTCGAGGCCGACGGCGAAAGACTATTGACCTTGCTGGTGCGCGAGGCCGGCAAGACCTGCGCGAACGCGGTGGCCGAGGTGCGCGAAGCGGTCGACTTCCTGCGTTACTACGCGCAGCAGATCCGGGTCGACTTCGACAACACCAGCCACCTGCCGCTCGGCCCGATCGTCTGCATCAGCCCCTGGAATTTTCCGCTCGCCATCTTCACCGGGCAGATCGCGGCGGCACTGGCGGCCGGCAATCCGGTGCTCGCCAAGCCGGCGGAACAGACGCCCTTGATCGCGGCCGAAGCGGTTCGCCTGCTCTGGGCCGCCGGCGTGCCACGCGGCGTGCTGCAGCTCCTTCCCGGCGCCGGTGAACGCGTCGGCGCGGCGTTGGTCGCGGATTCGCGAGTGCAGGCCGTCCTGTTCACGGGCTCGACCGAGGTGGCTCGCCTGCTGCAAAAGACGCTGGCTCGCCGCCTCGGAGCGCACGCCCGGCCGGTGCCCCTGATCGCCGAGACCGGCGGCCAGAACGCGATGGTCGTCGACTCGTCGGCGCTGGCCGAACAGGTGGTGGCCGACGTGGTCAGCTCGGCCTTCGACAGCGCCGGCCAGCGTTGCTCGGCGCTGCGCGTGCTCTGCGTGCAGCGCGATGGCGCCGATCGCCTGATCGAGATGCTGGAGGGGGCCGCGCGCGAGCTGCGAATGGGCGACACGCGGGCCCTGGCGGTCGACGTCGGCCCCGTCATCGACGAAGACGCGCGCGCCGGCATCGAGCGGCACATCGAGGCGATGCGGGCCAAGGGCCGGCGCGTCACGCGTCCCTTGATGTTCGATAGCGAGGCGACCCGACGCGGAACGTTCGTTGCACCGGCGCTCATCGAAATCGACCACTTGGGCGAGCTCGAGCGTGAGGTCTTCGGCCCGGTACTGCATGTGCTGCGCTATGGCCGCGACGATCTCGCCCTTCTTCTCGAGCAGATCAACGACACCGGCTACGGGCTTACGCTCGGTGTGCACACGCGCATCGACGAGACGGTCGTGCAGGTGGTCAACGCGGCGCATGTCGGCAACGTCTATGTCAATCGCAACGTCGTCGGTGCGGTCGTCGGCGTGCAGCCGTTCGGCGGCGAAGGCCTGTCCGGCACCGGGCCGAAGGCCGGCGGGCCGCTCTACCTGCTGCGCTTGCTGGCGCAACGGCCGGGCGACGCGGCACGCAAGGCCGTCGACAACGCCGGAGTCGATGCGTTACCACCACTGCGCGGCCTCGACACGAGCCTGAGCGAATGCGCTGCCGCCTTGCAGGCGCTTCGACAGTGGGCTGATGCCGAGCAACGAGAGTCGCTCGCTGTTCAGTGCGAACGATTCGCCACGCAGTCTCCGGTCGGCGCCTGGCGCACGCTGGCCGGGCCGACCGGCGAGGCTAATCTCTACGCGATGCGCTCGCGCGAGTCGATTCTTTGCCTGGCTTCCGACGACGACGATCGGCTGTTGCAGCTCGCCGCGGTGCTGGCCGTGGGCAGCCGCGCGCTATGGCCGGCCGCCGCACTTGCCTTGTGGGAGCGCCTTCCGGCCGAAGCCAGGGATCGGGTCGCGCTGGTGCAAGACTGGCTGCAGCCATCGATCGGCTTCGATGCCGTTCTGCATCACGGCGATGCCTCCGGCTTGCTCGCCGTCTGCCACGACCTCGCCGGGCGATCGGGGCCGATCGTCGGCGTGGCCGGCCTGCGGCCGGGCGAGGCCAACATTCCCCTGGAGCGCCTGGTGATCGAGCGTTCGCTGAGCGTCAACACCGCCGCGGCCGGTGGCAATGCCAG
>JBDTIO010000543.1:0-3804 GCA_039936375.1 Caldimonas sp.
CACGAGCCTGGTCGCCGGTCGCGGCTTCAGCGCGTACGCGCGCGATCTGGTGGCAGGCGAGGCGCTAGCACGAAGGGTGCGGTACCTCGGCTGGTGCGGCGGTGAGCGTCTGGAGTCGTTCTATCGGCACATCGACGTGCTCGCCATCCCGTCGATCTACGAGCCTTTCGGCATGGTTGCGCTCGAGGCCGTCTCGCGCGGTGTGCCGATCGTGTGCGCGCCCACCGACGGCCTGGTCGAGATCCTCGGCGACGCCGCCGTTTATGCCGATGACAACAGCTATGCATCGTTTTGCGAGGCGATGCAGCGATGGCGGGCGATGGCGCCGGAGGCACTCGCGGCGATGACCGAGCATGCGCACGGCCGATTTCGCGAGCGCTTCACCGACACGATTGCCGCCGCCCACTACCGTGCGCTCTTCGAGGCCGCCTAGCCTCGAGTCGTACCTCCGTGTGCCTGCGCTCCGGCCCCGTTTTTTGCCACGCAGCTCTCGCGGCTTTTGTCGTGACGGGTGGCGTGGCACGGCTTGTCACATGCGCTCATCGACGAGCCATGTTTTCCGTTTTTCAGCCGGCGCCGACGTGCTAGGTCAACGTGACCACCGACTGCTTAAGACTGGCTACCGACGTTCAGATTCAGGCGACGAATATCAGCGGCTGCAAATACCTGACGCTGACCACCGTCCGGGGCGGCAGTCCGCTGCACGTCTGGAAGCTGTCTTTAACCGCGGTCGGCAGGACCGGCGTCCACCGACCTGTGCCGAAGGCAAGCCAACGACAGCTCGCGCTGGTGGCGAACTTCGCATGCCGACCCGTTGCTGTCTTTGCGGCGCGAGGACTCGACGCCGCAAAGCCGACGACCGAGGCGAGTCGCGTCGACTGCTGATTTGTCTCCGGCTCCGTGATCGCAACCTCCTCGCTTCCGAGCACGCTGCAATCGCGCGCACTCGCCCATTGCAGCCTCAGAGCGGAGCTCAATTCGCCATCGAGCCTGGCATCATCACGGGCAAGCCAGGCCTTTGGCCAGGTTTGCACGGCCCGAGCCACCGCGAGTCCGCGTTTGTGGAACCTACCGTGTGGACGGCGGCATCGCCGACGGTCGTTGTGACCGTATGGCCCGTGACCTGCGTCCCGGCGAAAGTGCAAACGGAATCGGTGATCCATTTGCCTCCCTCCTCACGCTTCTCGTACTTTGAACAATTCTGCTTCATGTACGCGTCAGTCTTTGCACGCATGACTCCTTCGGTCGCTGCGTCAACGCACATCTGCGATATCAACGTCGCGCCTTTCGTCTGGATCCTCGACTCCCACAGGCCGGGTTTGCGCTGGGGGCCGTCTGCAGCAAGGGCGGCGCTCGAAAACGCAAGAAAAATGGCTACGAGCGATGAAGACCTGAGATAGCGATTCATTTCATTCGCCCTTCATTAATAGCTTGCGCCTGCTCTGCGACAAGGTCCGAGCTCTTGGCGACAGCCGTTATGCTGGTTGCAGGAAGCGGATGCCGGTGTCCTCGCCGATCTGCTGGACCTTGACCAAGTCGCGCGGCAGCACCTTCACCTCGCGGTCGACCCGCTTGAAGAAGGCACCGGCATGCGCTGGCGCATCGAAGATCAGTACGCGGGCCGGCTGCTGGGACTCGCCACTGAAACCGTGCGCCACGCCTCCCGGCGTGTACAAGAAATCACCTGTCGAGGCCGTGAAGACCTGATCCCCGACGGTGAATCGCACGTCGCCTTCGAGCACGAAATAGGCCTCGTCCCATGCGTGCGTGTGCGGCGGCGGGCCGCCCTCTTGCGGCAACGTCACTTCCATCAGCGACCATGCGTTCTTGGTGCTCTGGCCTTCGCACAGGAAGCGGACTTCGGTGCCCAGCACGTGCAAAGGCGGCACGCTACGGCTGTTCACGACCAGGGGTGTGCTTTGCATGATGACTCCTTCGCTGACGGGTTTGGGTGGGGTGTCGCATCGGACGAGTCGAAGTTTGAGGATCTACCGCTGCCGTGAGAAGATGCGCGGATGGCGCTTTATTGAGGACATAAAGGACTCAATCCATGCATGGACTTCAGCCACTGGTGGCCTTCGCCGAGACCGCCAAGCGGGGTAACTTTGCCGCCGCTTCCCGGGAAATCGGCGTCACGCCGTCCACCTTGGCCAAGGCCGTCACGCGTCTCGAAGTCAATTTGGGTGTGCGGCTGTTCCACCGCACGACACGTCAGGTCACGCTCACCCACGACGGAGTGCGGCTCTTCGCCCGCTGTCAGCGTGTCCTGGCCGAGCTGGACCTGCTGCAGGAGGAGGCCACTGGCGCGCGCGCGGAACCATCGGGCACCTTGCGCATCGACATGCCGGTGGCCTTCGGGCGTCTGGTGATGCTGCCGCTGCTGGCGCAGCTGACGCGACGCCATCCGCGGGTGTCAATCGACGCGAGATTCTCCGACGTGTACGTGGACCTGGTGAAGGAAGGCATCGACGTCGCCATACGTACCGGCGCTCTGCGCGACTCCACGCTGGTGGCGCACACCATCGGCAGCCAGGAGCTGCTTCTGTTCGCGGCACCGTCCTATCTCGCGCGCGCCGGTGTGCCAGCAAAGGTGGGCGATTTATCGAAGCACACCGCGGTGCTCTTTCGTGTGCCCAGCACCGGCAAGGACCGGCCATGGCAGTTCAACGTACGTGGCCGCAGCGTGACGATGACACCGTCGTCGAGGCTGCATCTAGACAACGGCGACGCGATCGTGGAGGCGGCGGTGCTCGGCATGGGTATCGGCCAAGTCCCGCACTACATGGTGAGTGAGCCGCTGAAGCGTGGTCAGCTCGTGGAATTGATGCCCGCTACGCGTCCACCGGCCATGCCGATCGCCGCGGTCATGCCCAGCGGGCGGATGGTGCCGTCGCGCGTGCGGGCACTGCTGGACCTGATCGGGGCGAGCGCTTCGGCATTTCTCGAGGGACCTGGGGTGCATGCAACAGTAGCCGGACGCCTGCGCAGGCGCAAACCGGCGTAGGACTCGGCCCGACGGTGCGTGCCAGAGGAGGCATTCGGCAATGTTTGGCGAGTTGTGCACGTCCGCGCAATCGAAGAAAGCCCAAAAGCAGTCACTCGGGAATGGCTGGTTATGGCCGTAGCGACCTTCGCCGGTTGTCGCTGATCGACCCCTTTGCATAGATCTCAACTAGGGATAGTTGGCCAGTGGACAAGGAGCTCGCCACGAGGGAGCGAAGCGCCGCAGTCGCGCTGAATGCTATGCATAGGTTCGGCCTTCAAGGCATCGCGCCGATGCGGGCCGCGGGCTGCCAAGGACGGTCACAGCCGATTCAGACTAGCGACTTGCAGGCCAGAGATCAGCGACTGGAGTGCGGCCCGTGCCTGATCGCTAGCCTTCGGCGCCTGATCATGGTAGTCAAAGGTCCTCCAGGTCGACAGGGTCGGGTTGCCAAAACTATGCGTAGAACCTGCTGCTCATCCCCCTTGCGAAGCCGCGCCAGGCCTGCCTCAACGCCACGGTCACGTGATGAACTATTCATAGTTGAGATCTATGCATAGGCGCCACTGGACTAACCCGCTGACGCGGGATTGACTCGCCAGCGTTTGTCCCCTTGCATCCGGCGTCTCCATTGCAGACCAGGCGCTGCGAATGCGGAACGATGACGGTGCTGTTCGCAGCACTTCATCAACCCATTCCGATCAGGAGCAACGCCATGACCCCGCTACGCCAACG
The DNA here is from genome assembly GCA_039936375.1 of Caldimonas sp. Lineage (GTDB taxonomy): Bacteria > Pseudomonadota > Gammaproteobacteria > Burkholderiales > Burkholderiaceae_C > Schlegelella_A. The sequence continues at coordinate 3,719 of JBDTIO010000543.1, forward strand.
AATGCTGGACGACATGAGCATTCGTAATTTCGCCGAGAACACCCAGCAGTCCTACCTGCAGCAGGTCTCGTGCTACGCGAAGTTCT
>JBDTIO010000544.1:0-2840 GCA_039936375.1 Caldimonas sp.
GGCGACGACGATCGCTTCGGCCTGGCGCACCGAGTCGAGCACCGGAATGCGGCCGGCATCGTCGAAGTAGATGCCGATCGACAGATTGATCTTGCCTGGCCGCGGATCCTTCTGGAAATCGTCGTTCAGGCTGAGGATCGGGTCGCCCCCGTACGGCTCGACGTGTTCGAACATGGTCGTTGCCGGCTAGGCGGCAAGGGCCGCTTCGATGTCGCCCTTCAGCGACGCGGGCGAATCATTCGGCGCATAGCGCTTGATGACGTGGCCGTCCTTGCCGACCAGGAACTTGGTGAAGTTCCACTTGATCGCCTTGGTGCCCAGAATGCCCGGTGCCTCGGCGGTGAGCCATTTCCACAGCGGGTCGGCCTTGTCGCCATTGACGTCGACCTTGCCCATCATCGGGAAACTGACGCCGTAGTTCATCTGGCAGAACGAGGCGATCTCGTCGTTCGAGCCCGGGTCCTGCGAGCCGAACTGGTTGCTCGGAAAGCCGAGCACGACCAGGCCCATGTCGCGATAGTCCTTCCACAGCGCTTCGAGACCTTCGAACTGCGGCGTGAAGCCGCATTTGCTGGCGGTATTAACGATCAGCATGACCTTGCCGCGCTGCGTCGACAGGTGGGCTGGCTTCCCGGCGATCGAAACGGCTTCGAAGTCGTAGATGTTGTGCGCGGTGTCGGCCATCGTCTTCCCCGGAATGAAACCTTTGGCATGGTAGCGCCGGTACCGTTGCCGATGCCGGCGGCCCGGCGCTAGCGGGCTCGGCCCGGCGCCAGGGCGGCGAGCAAGGCGCTGGCGACGATGAGGCCGCCGCCGAGCGCGAGCCGTGCGGTCAGGGCGCCGCCACCGAAAGCGATTGCCGAGGCCGACGCGAAGACAACCTCGGTCAGCATCACGACCGCCGTCCGATTTGCCGGCAGGCGTGCGGCACCGTACTGCAGTGCCAAATTGCCGGCCAGAAATAGCACGGTCAAGGCGGCGATCGGCAGCACCCAGGCCGCCGCCGGCGTCGGCAACTGCGGCAGTCGGCCATCGACGGTGAGCGCCGTCGCGAGCAGGCCCGCGACGATCGCACCGCCGACGAACATCGCCAGCGCGCGCCCTTCCTCGGGCCGTCCCGCTTCGCGGCGAAGCATCACGTTGTTGAACGCGAATGAGAAGCCGCCGACGAGGCCAAGCCAGTCGGCGAGCGAGCGTGGCAGGGGCCAGCCGGAAGTCAGCGTCGCGACGCCGGTGCTTTGCCCGGCGGGCCAGAGCACGATCGCGGCACCCGCGAGGGCAAGACCGATGCGCAGGGCGGCGGCCAGCGTCAGGCGTTCACCGAGGATGGCGCGGGCAAGCAACACGGTCCAGAGCGGCATCAGGTAGAAAAGAAGGACGACGCGAACGACGTCGCCAATGACCACGGCCCAGTTGAAGGCCGCGTTGGTCGTTCCGGCGGCGACGACGAGCAGCCAGAGCGCCGGCGTCTTCAACACCTGGCCGAGCGCGCGCGGCCGCGCCGCGACGATGACCAGCGAGGCCAGCGTGAAGATCAGCGCCGTCGCCCAAAGCGGATGCAGCCCGGCTTCGTGCAACTTCCTGAACGGCCACCACGAGGTGCCCCAGACCAGCGCGTTGACGACGAGGGCGGCCGAGGCAAGCAGCGCACCGCGCGACGCGCGGGCGGGAGCGGCGGGATCCGTCAATGCTTGTCGAGGCGCGCGATCGACAGAAGATGCGCGATCTCTTCCGGATAACGCACGCAGTTGCTGGCGTGCCAGCGTTGGATCAGCCACATCATCGCCGCGACGAGCACGCCGAAGACGCTGATCGACGTGAACGCGGCGAAGCCGAAGCGGGTCATGCCGGTGTAGAAGGCGCCGAGTCCGAGGATGCAGGCCTGCTCGTTGAAGTTCTGTACGGCGATCGAGCGGCCGGCGCCCATCAGGTTGGCGCCGCGATGCTGCAGCAACGCGTTCATCGGCACCACCAGGTAGCCGCCGATGGCGCCGAGCAGGATGAGGAACGGTGCTGCAAGCCAGGCGCTGGTGATGACGTTGAGGCCGATCAGTAGCACGCCCATGGCGATGCCGAGCGGGATGACGCGTGTCGCCTGATCGAGGCGCACACGCATCGACGCCATCACGGCGCCGGCGGCGGTGCCGATGGCGACGACGCCGAGCAGCGACGACGCGTCCTTGGTCGTGTAGCCGAGCGCCACGGCCGCCCAGGCGAAGACGATCACCCGCAGGTTGCTCGAAACGCCCCAGAACAGTGTCGTCGTCGCCAGCGAGATCTGGCCCAGCTTGTCGCCCCAGAGACGGGCATTGCAGTTCGAGAAATCGCGGATGAGCACGCCGACGTTCACCGCCAGCGGCTGCAGCGGCGCATCGGTGCGCGGAATGCGCAGGTTGAAGAGAGCCGCGATGACGTAGAGGCCGACGATCACTGCGACCGCCGCTTCGGGCGCCGTCGAGATGCCGGTGTCGATGATCGGAAAGTCGAACGACAGCAGCTCGCGCGAGACCACGTGGCCGAGCAGTTGGCCGCCCAGCACCACGCCGAGGATGATCGACAGGATCGTCAGGCCCTCGATCCAGCCGTTGGCCTTGACCAGCTGCGAGTTCGGCAGCAGCTCGGTAAGGATGCCGTACTTGGCAGGCGAGTACGCCGCGGCGCCGAGGCCGACGATGCCGTACGACAGCAGCGGATCGGCGCCGAACAGGATGAGCAGGCAGCCGACCACCTTGATCGCATTGGCGATGAACATCACCTTGCCCTTGGGCACGGCGTCGGCGAAGGCACCCACCAGCGGCGCGAGGAGCACGTAGAAGAGCGCGAACATGGGCGTCAGCGCC
>JBDTIO010000545.1:0-3082 GCA_039936375.1 Caldimonas sp.
TCGTCGAGGCTTCGATGGGCGAAGAGCGCGCCAAGCTGATGGAGACGCTGCGCGAAGGCGCGATCGTCCACGGCGTGGTCAAGAACATCACCGAGTACGGCGCCTTCGTCGACCTCGGCGGCATCGACGGCCTGCTACACATCACCGACATGGCCTGGCGCCGTGTCCGCCACCCGAGCGAAGTCGTTCAGGTCGGCCAGGAGCTCGACGCCAAGGTGCTCAAGTTCGACGCCGAGAAGAACCGCGTCTCGCTCGGCATCAAGCAGTTGGGTGACGATCCCTGGCATGGCGTGTCGCGCCGCTACCCGCAGAGCACGCGCCTGTTCGGCAAGGTCACGAACATCGCCGACTACGGCGCGTTCGTCGAGATCGAGCCGGGCATTGAGGGTCTGGTCCACGTCTCGGAAATGGACTGGACGAACAAGAACGTCGCGCCTTCGAAGATGGTCTCGCTGGGCGAGGAAGTCGAAGTCATGGTGCTCGAAATCGACGAGGAAAAGCGCCGCATCAGTCTCGGCATGAAGCAGTGCAAGGCCAACCCGTGGGAAGAGTTCTCGGCCACGGTGCAGCGCGGCGACCGCGTCAAGGGACCCGTCAAGTCGATCACCGACTTCGGCGTGTTCGTGGGTCTTGCGGCCGGCATCGACGGCCTCGTGCATCTGTCCGACCTGTCGTGGAACGAGCCGGGCGAAACCGCGGTGCGCAACTACAAGAAGGGCCAGGACGTCGAGGCGATCGTGCTGGCGGTCGACGTCGACCGCGAGCGCATCTCGCTCGGCATCAAGCAGCTCGATTCCGATCCGTTCACGAGCTACAGCTCGGTCAACGATCGCGGCGCCCTCGTCACCGGCAAGGTGAAGACGGTCGACGCGCGCGGCGCCGAGATTCAGCTCAACGACGACATCACGGGCTACCTGCGCGCTTCCGAAATCAGCCGCGACCGCGTCGAAGACGCGCGCAACGTGCTGAAGGAAGGCGACGAAGTCAACGCCATGATCATCAACGTTGACCGCAAGGCGCGTTCGATCCAGCTCTCGATCAAGGCCAAGGACAACGCGGACGCTCAGGAAGGCATGCAGCGCCTGCAGCAGGCCAGCGAGCGCGAGAACGCCGGTACGACCAGCCTGGGGGCGCTGCTTCGCGCCAAGCTCGACAACCAGAACCCGCCGAGCTGAACGGTCGCTGCTGACAAGGCAGGTACGGCGTGACGCGATCCGACCTCGTCGTGCAGCTGGCCGAGCGATTCGGCCAGCTGACGCACCGCGACACCGAGTTCGCGGTGAAGACGATCCTCGATGCGATGGCATCGGCGCTGTCGCGCGGCCACCGCATCGAGATCCGCGGCTTCGGCAGCTTCTCGATCAACCGGCGACCGCCGCGGGTCGGGCGCAATCCGCGCTCGGGCGAGCAAGTGGTCATCTCGGAAAAGCTGGTGCCGCATTTCAAGCCGGGCAAGGCGCTGCGCGAAGCGGTCGACGCGCGCGTTGGCGCGATGCGCGGTGAGCCCGCCGCAGAGGGGACAGCGCGGAGCCCAGGCGCCGAGTAGCAGCCGGCCCGCCGACGCGATGCGCTACCTCGTCTGGCTGATCCGCGCCGCCGTCTTCTTCACGCTCTTCGCGTTCGCGCTGAACAACCAACACGAGTCGAGCATCCACTGGTTCTTCGGCCAGGAATGGCGTGCGCCGATGGTCTTCATCGTCCTCGCCGCATTCGGTCTCGGTTGCGCCTTCGGCATCTTTGCGATGGTGCCGAGCTGGTGGCGACACCGCCGCATCGCTCGTCGCGAAGCGGCGCGTGTGTCGATGCCTGCCGTTCATCCGGTGACGACCTCGACGGCGGGCGAGGCCGCCCTCACCCACCCGCCGCGCGATGGACTTTGAGCCGCAGTGGCTGATCTGGGTGCCGCTCGCCTTCGGGCTCGGCTTCATCCTCGGCTGGATCGCCTTGCGGCTCGATGCGCGGCAAGGCCGACGTGAACAGAAGGACTCGCCAAAGGTCTACTACAAGGGCCTCAACTTTCTTCTCAACGAGCAGCACGACAAGGCGATCGACGCCTTCATCGAAGCCGTGCAGCAGGATCCGGATACCTCCGACCTGCATTTCGCGCTCGGCGATCTGTTTCGCCGCCGCGGCGAGTACGAGCGTGCGGTGCGCGTACACCAGCATCTGCTCGGCCGTGCCGATCTGCCGAAGAACGATCGCGACCGGGCGCAGCATGCGCTGGCGCAGGACTTCATGAAAGCGGGACTTTTCGATCGAGCCGAGGAAGCCTTCAAGGCCCTGTCCGGAACGGCCTTCGACACCGAAGCGCGCCTGGCGCTGCTCGACCTGCACGAGCGGGCACGCGACTGGCGTGCCGCCGTCGAGATCGGCCGCCAGCTCGAGAAAAGCGGCGCCGGTTCGTTTGCCTCGCGCATCGCCCACTACGAGTGCGAGCTCGCACTCGAGGCCGATGCCGCACAGCTGCCCGAGGCCGCCGAAACCGCCCTCGCCGCCGCTCGCGACACGGCGCCCCACGCGGCCCGGCCGCTGGTGCTCGCCGGCGAACGCGCTGCGGCGCGTGGCGATCATGCGGAGGCCTTGCGCCTCTGGAACTCGCTTATGGCGGCGCAACCCGCCTCGTTCAATCTCGTCGCCCGTCGCTATGCGGCGAGCGCGCGTGCGATCGGCAACACGACGGCCGCACTCGAACGCCTCGAGGTGCTCTACCAGCAGGCGCCGACGATGGAGCTGCTGGACGCCATCGCCTCGTTGCAGCCCGATGCCGCGGCACGCCAGGGCCGCCTGCTCGCGCATCTGCACGAGCACCCGACGATGGCGGCGGCGCAGGCGCTTCTCGCACCCGCCGGCGGGTCGGATGCGAGGCCCGGTGAAGGCGGCGCTGTTGTCACGGCGACACTGGCGGCAGCGGAAACGAGCGCGCTCTACGATGCAGTGCGGCGCGCGGCGCGGCCACTGCATCGCTATCGTTGCGCGGCCTGCGGCTTCGAGGCCGAGCACTATTTCTGGCAGTGCCCCGGCTGCCTGGGCTGGGACACCTATCCGCCGCAGCGGCTGGAGGATCTTTGATGCCCCGACGCTC
>JBDTIO010000546.1:0-9440 GCA_039936375.1 Caldimonas sp.
ATGCGTTGGCGCCGGGCATGTTCCCGAGCAAGATGACAAAAGGCACGATCGCCCGCGTCGGCGCGGCCAGCCTGGCCGGCCATGCGCCGTTGCTGCGCATCGGCGACGACGACGACCTGAAGGGCGCTGCGCTGCTGTTCGCCTCGCAGGCCGGCAAGCACATCACTGGCCCGATCCTGCCGATCGACGGCGGTGTCTCGGCCATCATCGCGGCCTGACGATCGCGCAGATCGCATGAAGCTCGCTGTCCGCATTCCCTTCGCCGAATTGCTCGGGCTCGAGCTCGTGCGCTTCGAACGCGACGAAGCCGAGCTCGCGCTCGAGCTGCGCGAGGAGCTCTGCAATTCATGGAGCGTCGCGCACGGCGGCGTGACCATGACGCTGCTCGACATCGCCATGGCCCACGCGGCGCGCAGCCCGGGCGAGGGCGGTGAGTACGAGTCGTCGGGCGTCGTCACGATCGAGATGAAGACGAGCTTCATGCGGCCGGGCGAAGGCCGTCTCGTCGCGACGGCAAGACGCCTGCACCGCTCGGCGTCGCTCGCGTTCTGCGAGGCGACGGTGATCGGCGGCGACGGCAAGCTGGTCGCGCAGGGCACCGGCACGTTCAAGTTCATGCGCGCGCTCGCCGTCGGCGGTCGGCGCGTCCAGCGTCTCAACGCATCAGACTGAGGAGCCAGCCATGGCCACGACCAATCGACAGATCCATCTCGTATCGCGTCCCGAAGGCGAAGCGACGGCCGACAACTTTCGTCTCGTCGAAGCTCCGCTCGGCGAGCCCGGCGAAGGCCAGGTGCTCGTGCGCAACCGCTTCCTGAGCCTCGATCCCTACATGCGCGGTCGCATGAACGATGCCAAGAGCTACGCCCGGCCGCAGCCTTTGAATCAGGTCATGCAAGGCGGCACGGTCGGCGAGGTCGTGGCCTCGAGACATCCTGGCTACAAGCCGGGCGACACCGTCGTCGGCTACGGCGGCTGGCAGCAATACGCGATCGTCGACGGCGCGACGCCGGGCCTGCTGCGCAAGGTCGACGCGACGCGCATTCCGCTGTCGGCGTACCTCGGCGCGGTCGGCATGCCGGGTGTCACGGCCTGGTACGGCCTGACGAAGATCTGCCAGCCGAAAGCGGGGCAGACGATCGTCGTCAGCGCCGCGAGCGGGGCCGTTGGAAGTGTCGTTGGCCAGCTCGCGAAGGCGCGCGGTTGCCGGGCCGTCGGCATCGCCGGCGGTGCCGACAAGTGCAACTACGTGACCGGCGAGCTCGGCTTCGACGCCTGCGTCGACTACAAGGCGCATCGCGATTCGAAGGACCTCTATCAGGCGCTGAAGGAAGCGACGCCGGACGGCGTCGACGGCTGCTTCGAGAACGTCGGCGGCGTCGTTCTCGACGTCACGCTGGCACGCATGAACGCTTTCGGCCGAATTGCCTTGTGCGGCATGATCAGCGGCTACAACGGTGCGCCGATCCCGCTGCAGCAGCCGCAGCTCATCCTGCAGTCGCGCCTGACGATCGAAGGCTTCATCACCGGCGAGCACATGGAGCTCTGGCCGGAAGCGCTGAAGGAGCTGGGCACGCTCGTCGCGACCGGCAAGCTGAAGTACCGCGAGACGGTCGCTGACGGCATCGAGGCGGCACCGGAGGCGTTCCTCGGTTTGTTGAAAGGCCGCAACTTCGGCAAGCAGCTCGTCAAGCTCGCCTGACCCGCGCGCGAAGGTCGATCCCGACGCGTTCTGCGAAGACTGCAAGCCATGACAGACATCGTCCTGCACCACTACGCCGGCTCACCGTTCTCCGAGAAGGTTCGTCTCGTCCTCGGCATGAAGCGCCTGCGCTGGCGCTCGGTCGACGTGCCGGTGATGCTGCCCAAGCCCGACGTCGTGGCGCTGACCGGCGGCTACCGGCGCACGCCTTTCATGCAGATCGGCGCCGACGTGTATTGCGACTCGGCCCTGATGTGCCGCGTCATCGACCGTCTTGCGCCGGAGCCGCCGCTCTACCCGGAGGCGACGCACGGACTCGACGAGATCGTCGCTCAATGGGCCGACACCTCGCTCTTCTGGATCGCGGTGCCGTTCACGTTGCAGCCGGCTGGCGCTGCGCAGATTTTCGCCGATGCGCCGCCCGAGTTCCTGCGCGCCTTCGGCGCCGACCGTGCGGCGATGAACCCGTCGATGCGCCGCACCCCTTTGGGCGACGCCACGGCGATGCTGAACGCCTACGTCGGCCGCCTCGAGGCCATGCTCGGCGATTCGCGGCCGTTCCTGCTCGGCGCACTGCCGTCGATCGCCGATTTCTCGGCAGCGCAGTCGATCTGGTTCGTTCGCCGCTCGACGGAAGTGGCCAGGCATCTCGCGCCGTTTGCGCACGTCAACGCCTGGTACGAGCGGGTCGCCGCCTTCGGCCATGGTGAGCCGACGGAGCTTTCGAGCGCTGACGCGATTGCCCTGGCACGAGGCTCGACGACCTTCGCCGCGTGTGCGGTCGCGCCGGACGCCGGCATCGCAGCGGGCACGCCGGTCGGCGTCACGCCCGCCGACTACGCGCACGACGAAGTCGCCGGAACGCTGGTCGGCCTCGACGGCGAAGAGGTCGTCGTCGAGCGGCACGACGTCCGGGCCGGCACGGTCCACGTCCACTTTCCCCGCATCGGTTTTCACGTCAAGGCGATCGTCGCCAGGAAGGAAGGCTCATGAAGACCTTCAAGGGGCGCACCGCCGTCATCACCGGCGCGGGCTCGGGTTTCGGGCTCGAGACTTCGCGGATCGCCGCACGCCGCGGCATGAACGTCGTCATGGTTGACGTCCAGGCCGACGCGCTCGAACGCGCCGCGGCCGAGATCGAATCGCTCGGGGCGAAGGTGCTGGCGCAGCGTCTCGACGTCAGCAAGTCGGCCGAGGTCGAGGCGCTGGGTCGCACCGTTGCCTCGCGCTTCGGTGCGCCGCACATCGTCTTCAACAATGCCGGCGTCGGGGCCGGCGGCCTGATCTGGGAAAGCACGCTGGCCGACTGGGAATGGGTCATGGGCGTCAATGTGATGGGCGTCGTCCACGGGGTGCGCGTTTTCACGCCGCTGATGCTCGACGCGGCGGCCAAGGATCCGGCCTACGAAGGGCATATCGTCAACACGGCCTCGATGGCCGGGCTTGTCGACATGCCGAACATGGGCGTCTACAACGTCAGCAAGCACGCCGTCGTCGCCCTGAGCGAGACGCTGTACCAGGATCTGCGCCTCGTCACCGATCAGATCGGCGCTTCGGTGTTGTGCCCGTTCTTCGTGCCGACCGGCATCACCGAGAGCCAGCGCAACCGGCCCGATGCACTGCCTGCCGCCAAGCCGACGCGCAGCCAGCTGATCGGCAAGGCGATGAGCGAACGGGCCGTCGGCAAGGGCAAGGTCAGTGCCGCCGATGTCGCGCAGTTCGTCTTCGAGGCGATCGAGGCCGACCGTTTCTATATCTACAGCCACCCGAAGGCGCTGGCCAGCGTGCAGACGCGTCTGGAAGACATCGTGCAGGCAAGAAACCCGACCGATCCGTTCGCGGCCAGGCCGGAGATCGGCGCCGAGTTGCGCGCCGCGTTGCGCGCTCCGGGTTAACCGGCCTTAGCAGCCGATCTTCAGCGCCTGCACCGGCCGGCCGGTCTCGGCGTCGACGACGACCAGGTTGACCTGGCGCGGGTGCGACGGGTCGCCGACATCGGGCAGATCGAAGGCCAGGGTTCGCGGTGCATCGGCGCTCGTCGTCCACGCCGCCACGGGCCGGTAGTCGCGCACCACGAAGTCGTGGCGCAGGGTGGCGCCTTCGTTTTCGCCGGCCTTGACAGCGGTGACATGGTTCTGCTCGGTGATCGCCCAGTAGGCGGCGAGCCGCCTGGGCGCATGCGCACCGGCCGTGACGGTCGCGGTGACGTGATCGCCGTCGCGGGCCAGCGCCAGCTCGATCGGTGCGGTCGCGCGCTCGACGATCGGCGTGGCCAGCGACGACCAGTCCTTGCGATCCTGGCCGTCGACGACGACCTGCGGCGTGTAGCTGAAGCGAGCGCCGTTGACCGGCTGCTGCGAGGCCTGCCGCTCGGTGAAGGCGGCGCTCGAGAACCGGTCCTTCCAGCCGAGGCGATCCCAGTAGTCGACGTGGAAGGCCAGGGCGACGACGCCCGGATCCGCCTTCAGCTTCGACATCCAGCGATCGGCGGGGGGGCAGGAATTGCAGCCCTCGGACGTGTAGAGCTCGACGACCGGTGTCACGACGCTCGGGCTCTTGGCCGTGCAGGCCTCGCCGGCGAGGGTGCCTTGGCCAAAGGCAGCGAGTGACACCATGGCGACCAATGCAGGACGGCGGAGCGCCGCGGGAAAGCTGAAACTGGAGAGGTTCACGAAGACTCCTGGTTCTTGGCAACGATGCTAGCGCTAGGTCGCGCCGCTGCGCTTCACCTTACCGGACGAGCCGGCCGGCACCCTATTTGCCTAAGGCGTGCCGCGTGCAAGGTGGGGAGTTCGAGCTTTTCTTTGTGGTGCGGTCGAAGCGGAGAGTGTCGGCGAAATATTCGCTGCGCTGCATCCGAGACAGGTCGCACCGCGTAGACGGGCAACAGACGTTTCGCAGGCCGCATTCGTCTGGTGGGAGTTCGCTTGGCCGACTCCCGGCCTTCATTCAACGAGGAGCGAGAACACCATGAAACTACTGACTTCCCGCAAGGTCCGACTGCTGCCCATCATGGCCGCGGTTGGTGCGCTTTATGGACTGACGGCACTGCCGGCCCAGGCCTCGAGCCACCGCGAAGCGCCCAGCATCGCCATGAATCCCTCGGTCGACGCGACCGATCTCTACATGTTCAGAAGCTACGAAGCGGGTCGTTCCGGCTTCGTCACGATCCTGGCCAACTACATCCCGTTCCAGGAACCGCAGGGCGGCCCGAACTTCTATCAGTTCAATCCGAATGCGCTCTACGAGGTCCACATCGACAACGCCGGCGCCGGCAAAGAAGCTCTGACGTTCCAGTTCCGCTTCAAGAGCACCTCGAGTGCCGCAGCCCTGAGCGTCGGCGGCATGCAGGTCAAGATTCCCCTGATCGATGCGGGCCCCTCGCCTTCGGCAGGTGCGCCTCCGGTTCTGAACGTCAACGAGACCTATACCCTGACGACGGTCATGGGCGATCGCCGTACGGGTACGGCCGCTGCCGCCAGCAACGCCACCGGCGGCTCGACCACCTTCACCAAGCCGGTTGACAACATCGGCGACAAGACGTTCGGCGGCGCCGGCAACTACGCGACCTATGCCAACAAGTACATCTACGACGTCAACCTCGGCATTCCAGGCTGCTCGACGCCGGGCCGGGTTTTCGTCGGCCAGCGCAAGGAGTCGTTCTACATCGCGGTCGGCAAGATCTTCGACCTCTTCAACTTGAATCCCCTCGGTCCCGACGGAAGCCCCGGAAATCCCAGCGGCATCAACAACGACCTCGAGGGCAAGAACGTCAGCACGCTGGCCCTGGAGCTGCCGATTTCCTGCATCACGGCGGGAACCGACCCGGTGATCGGCGCCTGGACGACGGCGAGCCTTCGCCAGGGTCGCCTGTTCAGCAATGCGCCTGCGACGGGACTCAACAAGAGGACCATCGAAGGCGGCGCCTGGACACAGGTGTCGCGACTGGGCATGCCGCTCGTTAACGAAGTCGTCATCGGCCTGGACGACAAGGACAAGTTCAACAACTCGAAGCCGATGAACGACGCCGCGAACTTTGCCCCGTACGTGACGAATCCGACTTTCCCTGCGCTGGTCCAGTCACTGTTTCCCACCGCGGCCGCACCGACCAACTTTCCGCGGACGGACCTCTTGACGGTATTTCTGAAGGGCATCAAAGGCTTGAATCAACCGGCAACGGTCGCGGTTCCTGCCGAGATGCTGCGCTTGAACACGTCGATCGCGGCGGTGCCCCAAGGCCCGATGCAGAAATCGCTCGGGGTGGCCGCTGGCGACAACGCCGGCTTTCCGAACGGGAGGCGACCGGGAGACGACGTCGTCGATCTGACGATCCGCGTGGCCATGGGGGCGCTGTGCGTCCTGACCGGCGCGAAAGACGCGCTGGGGGTGGGTTGTCATCCCAGCGACGCCCCTGCGGGCGGCTTGCCGTTCACTGACGGGGTGTACAAGGACTCGACGAACTATTCCGCAACCTTCCCGTACCTGACGACACCGCTGCCGGGCAACCTCAATCCGGCGCCGGCGGCCGGCACGACCTACCCCTGAGCCCAGCAAGGAGCAGTTATGAAAGCACAACGAAAACTCGCGGCAGGGGCCGCTGCGGCGTCACTCGCTGCCGCTGCCTTGATCTCGGCCTGCGGCGGCAGCGACTTTCAGAACCCGCCGCCGCCGACAAGCCAGGTGCCGGCGAGCGCGAGCCAATCGATTGCAGGCTTCATCGCCTACCTCGAGGCACTCGTGGTTACGCCAACGGCCACCGCCGACACCCTCGAGCCGGTGGATACCAGCATGGTGACGGCGCCGACCGACGAAACCAGCGAACCTACTCCGGTGCCCGGACCGTAAGGTCAGGGCGTCAACCACGAAGACACGGGCGTGCTCCGGCACGCTCGCTTATCGTCCGTCGATGCGAATCCGAAAGTCCTGGACCGGCGCCTTTGCAGCCGGTCTTTTTTTTCTGTGCCTGCCTCACATCGGCTGGGCCGACCCCATTCATCCGCTGAGCGACGATGAAGTCGTCGAAGTCCTGCCGGCGTCGTCCGGCAACCGCGACGACGACCGGCGCTTGCGCAAGCAACTCGCCGAACGGCCGACCGACGCCAGGCTGGCCCTGACCGTCGCGCGACGCGATCTTGATCGCGCCCGCGAGGCCGGCGATCCGCGCTTTGCCGGGCTGGCGCTGGCGGCGCTCCGGCCGTGGCCGAATGCGGCGACGGCGCCCGCCGACGTGTTGCTCATGCGGGCGACGTTGCAGCAATATTTGCATGAGTTCGATGCGTCGATAGCGAGCCTGCGCCAGCTGCTGGCGCGGCCGGGCGGCGATCGAATGGCCCAGGCCTGGCTGACGCTTGCCACCGTGCTGCGCGTGCAAGGTCACTACGTCGACTCCGACGAGGCGTGCCGCGGCGTCGCCGGGGCGGGAGCACAGGTCTATTCGAGCGCCTGTCTGGCCGAAAACGCCGGCTTGCGCGGCGACACGAGCTCGGCCAGAAAAACGTTCGAGACCTTGCTCGCCGATCCTCGCCTGCCGCCCGCCGGGCAAGGCTGGCTTCTGACCTCGCTGGCCGAGCTCGAGCAGCGCGACGGCCGTGCCGCCGCGGCGGACACCGCCTTTCGCGCCGTGCTGCGGCTCGGCCCGGACTCGTACGCGGCGGTCGACTACGCCGATTTCCTTATCGAGCAGCATCGCCCGGCGCAAGCCCTTCAGGTGCTCAAGGACGAGACGCGGACCGATGCGGTGTTGCTGCGCCTGGCGATCGCCGGCAAGCACGCCGATGCGGCCACCGCGGCGCGTGACGTGGCCGAGATGCGCGATCGAATCGCCCTTGCCAACGAGCGGCCGGACGCGCAGAAGTTTCACGGCCGCGAGCAGGCGATGTTCGCGCTCTTCGTCGAGAACGATCCGGCCCGCGCCCTGCAACTTGCGCGCGGCGACGTCGGGCAGCAGCGGGAAGCGATCGATGTCCTGGTACTCGCGCAAGCGGCGCGGGCGAGCAAGGAGCAGGCGGCCATCGACGAAGCACGGCAGCTCAAGGCGTCGCTCGGTCTCCATGACCGCCGCATCGATGCGCTGCTCTGACGCGATCGGCAAGCTGGCGCGCGCGGTTCGCGGCGCGCTCCTGCTCGTGGCGTTTCTCGTCGTGGCTGGCGTGGCCAACGCCCACAAGTCGAGCGATTCCTATCTTCAGCTCGACGCCAAGCCCGGTGCTCTGTCGGTGCGCTGGGACATCGCCCTGCGCGACCTCGACATCGCGCTGGATCTCGACAGCAACGACGACGGCAAACTCACATGGGGCGAAGTCAAGGCGGCGTGGCCGCGAATCGAGTCATATGCGTTGCCGCGCCTGACGATCGAGGCCTGCGACCTGCGCCCGACCGGACGGGGCCTCGAGCGACGCAACGACGGCGCCTACGCAGTGCTCTATCTGACCTCGTCCTGCACCCTGCCGGCGTCGCCTTCGATCACGTATTCGCTGTTCGCCGAGGTCGACCCGACGCATCGCGGCCTCGCCAAGATCTTGCGACCCGGTCAGCCCCTGGTGCTGCTGGTGCTCGATCCGGCGACGGCCGCCGGCGGCGGCGCGCTCGAGAGCTCGACCAGCCCGGCAAGCGCGACCGGCAACCGGGCTCATGTGCAGCCTTCGCGCTGGGCGTTCCTGATCGAGGGCGCCCGTCACATCCTCAGCGGCTACGACCACATCCTGTTTCTCGTCTGTCTGCTCCTCCCTGCCGTTCTGCAGCGGACGCCCGAAGGCTGGAAACCTGTCGATCGCCCGTCCCAGGCGATCTTGCCGATTCTGGGGGTCGTCTCGTCGTTCACCGTCGCCCACTCGATCACGTTGGGTCTGGCGGCCCTGAAGATCGTGTCGTTGCCGTCCTGGTTCATCGACCCGGCGATCGCTGCGACGATCGTGCTGGCGGCGCTCGACAACATCTGGCCAATCTTTCCGGTCCGGCGCATCGTCGTCGCGTTCTGCTTCGGCCTCATCCACGGCTTCGGCTTCGCCACGGTTCTCTCGGAGTTGAACCTGCCGACGGCGGACTTTGCGCTGGCCCTGCTGCAGTTCAACGTCGGCCTCGAGATCGGTCAGCTGATCATCGTCGTCATCGTCACGACGGTGCTGTTCGGCCTTCGCGATTGGCCGCGCTATCGCCCGCTCGTCGTCCGCGGCGGCTCGTTCGCGGCGATGATCTTCGCCGCGATCTGGTTCATCGAGCGCACGGCCAACGTGTCGATCCTGCCGATATGAGGCGGCACCCCTACAATCGGCGCATGGTCCACGACAAGATCGAGAAAGGCACGCCGGTTGTGACACCGCGAACTACCCGCTGCTCCGGCAGGGTGTAGGCCGCCGCGCGTCCCGACATCGCACTCGCATCTTCTCGTCATCTCACAGCGCGGCCACGGCCGCGCTTTTTGCTTTCTGGAGAGACTCATGGTTTCGATTGAACTGCCCGACGGCTCGAAGAAGGAGTTCCCGGCGCCGGTGACGGTTGCCGAGGTCGCGGCGTCGATCGGCGCGGGCCTCGCGAAAGCGGCGCTCGCCGGTCGGGTCGGTCGCGGCGCCGCGGGCAAGGTCGTCGACACGAGCTTCGTCATCGACCACGACGAGCGGCTGGCGATCGTCACCGACAAGGATGCCGACGGGCTGGGGCTCATCCGCCATTCGACGGCGCACCTCCTGGCATATGCCGTGAAAGAGCTCTTCCCCGACGCACAGGTGACGATCGGCCCGGT
>JBDTIO010000547.1:0-6440 GCA_039936375.1 Caldimonas sp.
GTTCTTGTCGCAGCCGCCGACGACCAGGACGCCGTCCATCCACTGGCCGCCGACGCAGGTCTCGATGCAGTCGGCGATGACCTCGCGTGACACGAGGCTGTACTTCATGCCCTCGGTGCCCATCGCCATGCCGTCGCTGATGGTGGGCGTGCCGAAGATCTGTGCGTTGCCGCCGGCCTCCTCGATCCCGGCGACGGCCGCGTCAGCAAGCTTTTGCAGGCCCGAATTGCACGGCGTGATCGTCGAGTGGCCGTTTGCCACGCCGATCATCGGCTTGACGAAGTCTCGCTCCTCGTAGCCGAGGGCGTAGTACATCGAGCGGTTCGGGGCGCGGGCAACGCCTTCGGTGATATGGCGGGAGCGACGATTGATCGGCATGGCCTTCTTCTCTGTGATCCTGAGCGAAGCGAAGGGTCTCATCGTAACGCCGCGGCCACGACGCGACCGAAGGCGACAGCTTGGCTCGATATCATCGGCGCATGCTCGTGCACCCGCAGTTCGACCCGATCGCGCTCGACCTCCATCGCTTCGGCGTGCCCATCGCCATCCACTGGTACGGCATCACCTACCTGGTCGGCTTCGCCCTGTTCCTGTTCCTCGCGGTGCGACGATCGAAGCTGCCGCAGTTCGCGGTCAACGGCTGGACACGGCGAGACGTCGAAGACCTGCTCTTCTTCGGCGTGCTCGGCACGGTCATCGGCGGCAGGCTCGGCTACGTGCTTTTCTACAAGCCGGGTTTCTACTTCGCGCATCCCATCGAGATCTTCTCGGTCTGGAAGGGCGGCATGGCCTTTCACGGCGGGCTGCTCGGCGTGATCGTGGCCATGGCCTTCTTCGCGCGCTCGCGCAAGCGCCACTTCCTCGAGGTCACCGATCTCGTCGCGCCCTGCGTGCCCACCGGCTTTGCCGCCGGGCGCATCGGCAACTTCATCAACGGCGAGTTGTGGGGTCGCTTCTCCAGCCCCGATCTGCCCTGGGGGATGGTCTTTCCGCAGTCGGGCTCGCCGCTGCCGCGGCATCCGTCGGAACTCTACGAATTCCTGCTCGAAGGCATCCTGCTCTTCGTCGTGCTCTGGATCTACGGCAAGAAGCCGCGTGGCCTCGGCCAGGTCTCGGGCGCCTTTCTGGTCGGCTACGGCGTGCTGCGCTTCATCGCCGAGTTCTTCCGCGAGCCCGACAACTTCCTCGGCCTGCTCGCCTTCGGTATGAGCATGGGCCAGTGGCTCTGCGTGCCGATGATCGCCGCCGGCATCGCCCTCTGGCTCTGGGGCCGTGGCCGGGCGCCGACGGCGACCAAGGTCGACGTGCCGCTGCACGCTACCTGAGAGACGCGCTTCTTGGCCCTTCGGCAGATCTTCCTCGACACCGAGACGACCGGCCTCAGCCCCGAGTCGGGCGACCGCGTCATCGAGATCGGTTGCGTCGAGCTCGTCAACCGGCGCCTGACCGGGCGCGACCTTCACCTCTACGTCAACCCGGAACGGCGCAGCCACGAAGACGCATTGAAGGTGCACGGCCTGACAGAGGAATTCCTCGCCGACAAGCCGCTCTTCGAGCACATCGTCGAGGAGCTCGTGGCCTATGTGAGAGGCGCCGAGGTGATCATCCACAACGCCGCCTTCGACATCGGCTTTCTCGATGTCGAGCTGCGCCGGATCGGCCGGGCCGGCTTCACGACGCATGTGGCCCGAGTCACCGACAGCTTGTCGATGGCGCGTGAAACGTTCCCGGGAAAGTCCAATTCGCTCGACGCCCTGTGCAAGCGCCTGGAGGTCAACAACTCGGCCCGCAACCTGCATGGCGCCTTGCTCGATGCCGGCCTCCTTGCCGAGGTCTACGTGCGCATGACGCGCGGCCAGGATTCGCTCGTCATCGACGCCGCCGACGCGCTGGCCGCCGAAATGGCCGCCCGGCCGATCGACTTCAGCGGCCTCAACCTGATCGTGATAGTGGCCGATGACCTCGAGTCGGCAGCCCACGACTCCGTGCTCGCTGACATCGACAAGGCGAGCAGCGGCCGCACCGTCTGGCGCATGGTCGACGCGGAGGCCATGGCACAATGAAATCCTTCCGTCGCCAGCGTCTCGTCGCGCTGCCGAACGGGCGGTTAGCTCAGCGGTAGAGCACTGCCTTCACACGGCAGGGGTCGCAGGTTCGATCCCTGCACCGCCCACCAGTGAAATTGGACGATTGCGGCAGATTGAGGTCGGCCCAATACGGAACTTCTACGGAACTTCTACGGAACTTCGCGGGAAGGTTACCGGTGGATCGCGCCGCACGTCTCCCAGGCCACTTTTGGTGTTGGGTGAGTGCCCTTTGGTGAACTCAGCGGATGGCTTAGGCCTTCAGCGCCAGTCACCATGGCAGGCGTCCCGCGCGACCGAATCACGATCGACCTGGCCGGACTCGGTCCGGCCCTTCGTGCGCATGCGCAAGGCCGGCAACTGACGGTTGCGGCCACTGCGCGTTCGGCTCTCGCGTCGGCACTGCAGCGCTCTGCTTGCCCGTCAACAGGCGGATTTGATCGCGAACTCGACCCAGCCGCGAACCCCACCGCGAAGCTGACGCTTCGATTGCGTCGCGGCGCGGCGAATCGACTGGCGGTGCGGGCTCGAGCCGCCGGACTGTCCTATGGAGCCTATCTGGCGGATCTTCTCGAGGGCACGCCGGCGCCTCCCGTCGCCCCTGGTCATGACCGAGCCGTGGCGGCGCTCGGCGTCTCCACGGAGCAGCTTGCTGTCATTGCGGCCGACATAAACGAGCTGATTCGCCGCGTTGCCCGCGAAAGCGTGCCGGCTGCCCAGCAGTTCAGCGATCACCTGGGCACCCTTGCCCGTGACGTGCGCCGGCATCTTGTGCTGGCGTCGAGCCGGATGGCCACGTTGCAGCCTGCCGCGCGCCTGAGACAAGGATCCGGCACGCGACCTCAACACTGGCAGCGCGGCCCGTGAGCAACGCACCGCACGTCGACGGCATCCTCGTTCAATGGGGCGAGCGACTCTTCTATCCGGGTAACCGCATCGTCCGGACGCGGCCGACACCACGCCTGTCGGGAAGCGTGGGCCAACGTGCCGCGGCGATCCACCGGCACATCCGTGCCACTGTCGTTCGGCGCGCGCCGCAGGTGATGGTCAAGGTCACCGGTGGCGGCCGTGGCATGGCGGCGATTGCCGCGCACTTGCGCTACATCAGCAAGAGCGGCCGGCTGCCGTTCGAGGACGACCGCGGCGTCGTCCGTGAAGGCAAGGAAGCGCTGCAGGACCTGGGCGAGCAGTGGCGCCACGGCGGCTCGTTCATCGACGACACAAGCTACGGCGCGAGGCCTTCAATATCATGCTGTCGATGCCGAGTGGCACCGACCCGCTCATCGTCCAGCGTGCCGCCCGCGAATTCGCGAAGGCGGAGCTTGGGGAGCACCGCTACGTGATGGTGTTGCACGACCACCAGGCCAACCCGCACGTCCACCTTAGCGTGCGAGCCGAATCCAAACATGGCAAGCGGCTGAACCCGCGCAAGGCTGATCTGCAGTGGTGGCGCGAGACCTTTGCAGAGAAGCTGCGCGGCTGGGGCATCGACGCCGAAGCGTCGCGACAGCGCACCCGCGGCCAGGTGCGCCACTACGAGCCGCTCTGGCGAATCAAGGCGGGGGAGGAGGGGAGGCTGAAGACGCCCCTGCGACCGGCGAAGTCGCGAGCAGGAATCGACAAGGACCAAGGCGCCGTGGTCGAGGCATGGAGCAGGATCGTCCAAGGCCTGTGCCGATCGGACACGCCGACGACAGGGCTCTGGCCGAGCACGTCGCTCAATTTGTCTCGAGCGCGTTCGCGATCGATTCCAAGCGACTGCTCGTGGTGCGGCCAGAGCTGCAGAAGAGCATTCGAGCCCTCGATCGGACATTGAACGTTGCCTCACAGGTCGCCAAGATCCGGAAGTCCAGCGCTAGCTCGCAGGGGCAAGGAAGAGCGGCCCTTCCCGTGGCCGAGGTTCGCGGCCTTCATTTCCTTCACGCTGCGCGTGAACGAGACCGCTGCCGAACTGGCCTAGGTCCTCGCAGCGCTGCGCGTTGCTCCCGCCTTGCCAGATCGACGCCTCGGCCACCCGCCACGCCCGAAGCCGGGCCGCATCCGGTGACCGCCTGTGGCGTTCAGCGGCCGAAGAAGTGGAAGACGAACCATCCCGAGATCAACGTGGCGATGAGCGCCGTTGCAGCGTGAGTCGACCAAACCGCCCAAGGGTGGCTGGTTTCGTTGATGAGTCTTTGCAGGACCGCTGCGAACTGTCGCAGCGGCAGCACCACTTCCTTTTGCACGACGGTTCGCGCACCTTCCGCCATCGCGTCGGTCTGCTTTCTTTGCCCGATCTCGGCAACCTCGTTCGTCTGGTGGATGAACGCCTTGACGGCGATGTCCTTGGTTTTTCCTATCTCCGCGGCCAGCGCATGGCGAAAGGGCTCGACGCGCGAGTCGAGGAGATAGGCGGCAGTGGTCATTTCCTCCTGCGCCTTGTCCATGGTCGTCTCGAACGACTCCGCGCGCTGGATCAGGCCCCTCAGATCGCCGATCAGCTCGGCGATCAGCGCTTCCTGTGCCGTGGTGGAACGGAGCATGGGTTGGACTCCTGGAGATTATTAACGGTTAATAGAGATCGAGGGCTGCGAAGCATTCGTCGAGCTCGGGCACGACGCCCAGGGCGAGACGCCGGGTCGCGAGCCGCTGCGCCAAGGCCACCTTCTCGGCTGCGCCGGAGGCTTGGGCGATGAGCCCCTTGTAGTCGGTCTCGTCCCGGGCCAGCTCGGCCAGGCCCGAGCCGGTTCCCTTGACCCGCTCGAAGATCTCGTTGGCACCCAGCCTGCACAAGGTGTTTGCCTGTGCGGGTGGGTTCTCCGCGATGAAGTCGAGCAGGATGTCGAAGGTCTGCGGGATCCGGGTGTCGTCTTCGACCTGGTTGAACACGACTCGCAGCTTGGCAGCCGGGATGCCGATTCGAATCAGCTCGGCGAGCGTCGCGACGGTGTCCTGCTGTTGCTTCAGGGCCGGGACCGTCGGGATCACGAAGTAGTCGAAGTCCTCGTGACTGCCACGGTATTTGCGCATCAGGGCGAGCAGGTCCTCGACGTTGCTGGCGCCGATGTCCACCACCACGTCGTCGATGGTCTGCAGGTACTCCTGGAGCTCGCCAAACTGGCGCCCGCGAAGAGCGTCGGTCTGGCCATCGTCGGCATTGATGCTCTCGATGGCGATGACCTTGGCGCCGGCGATGCGAGGCGCCAGGAGATGGCGGGCCACCGTCGTCTTGCCGACGTTGCCCGAGAAGTTGATGACGGCCACTTTCATGGTGGGTTGCTCCTGTCTCGAAGGAGGGGGTTGGTGACTCGGTTACTGAAGTAGGCGAGGGCGATCTCCTTGCCGCTGCGCGGGTCGCCTACAAGGCTGGAAGAAGCACGAGATGCCGATGCAGCGATGGCGGGGATATCACCGTTCATGGCGAGGCTCGACGCCTTCGCGACGACGAGCGACCGGCGCTTCGAACACCGGGCGGCCTCGCGTTGAACCGTGCTCAGGCTGACGACCATGCCGATGTCTGCCAGAGCGGTGCGGATTGCCTCGCACGTGTAGCCCTCGGATCGAAGCCGGACGATTTCGGGTTCGAACGCTCGCGCCTTGCGGTTGACGCGGCCTGGTGGATGCTTGGGATTCAGTCGCACTCGCAGACTCCTGCTTGAGTGCCCCTCATCCTATCGTCCCAGGACGTTTTGGCCCCTCAGACCCGACTCAGGTCGTGGTTAAGTTGGTTCGGACTTTGTTCGCTTTTTGGTCGGATGTTGCGCACTTCTTGGTCACATGCTGTGCACCTGCGGGTCGGATGGAAATCACCAATTAGTCATTCCGAAGGACCAAATCTATTGCAGGATAGGCGGGCCGCCAGCGAATGGATGACGCATGGCACTCCCTCGGGAGTCGGAGCGTTGCGGCGGGTCTTTTCGCGATCGGTCGG
Source organism: Caldimonas sp. (assembly GCA_039936375.1). Lineage (GTDB taxonomy): Bacteria > Pseudomonadota > Gammaproteobacteria > Burkholderiales > Burkholderiaceae_C > Schlegelella_A. The sequence continues at coordinate 5,995 of JBDTIO010000547.1, forward strand.
CAACCGATATTCGCGAACGTGGACCCGATCCGGGCGAGCAACGGCTCGCCGAATGTCGCTGTCAGCCGAGGGAGATCGGGCCGGGAGCAGTTCTCCGCTGGCGAGCGGCGTCTGGATGCCAGCCGTAAGCCGCCGGTGTTGGCTCTCTCGCGAGGATCGCGCCGTTGACCGCCAGATCGTCGAGCGGGCTTGCGACGACTCCGTCTGCCAGGTCAACGACGTGGGTATAGATCATGGTCGTGCTGACGTCACTGTGACCCAGAAGCTTTTGCACCGTGCGGATGTCCGTGCCGCGTTGCAGCAGATGCGTCGCAAAGGAATGGCGAAGCGTATGAACGGTCACCGGCTTGTGGATGCCGGCCATCTGCACGGCCTCCTTCAGGCCGCGCTGCAGTCGCTGCTCGAACAGGTGATGGCGCCGGATCACACCGGTGCGCGGATCCGTC
>JBDTIO010000548.1:0-3745 GCA_039936375.1 Caldimonas sp.
GGGCCTCGGCGTGTCGATGCCGGTCGCCTGGGAGCAACTCATGGCGCTGAAGGGCGGCGCGCAATGGAGCATCCGGACGGCGCGCGAATACCTCAGCTTCGAGCAGGCCGATCCGTGGTCGGGCTACGGGTCTTCGAAGCAGACGCTCGCCGCTGCCATGAAAAAGTTGGCCTTTCAGGCGTAGGCGGCACGCAACGCCGGGCGTGACAAGGCACGGGCCTTGCCCGTATGCTCGCCCTCCGCCCGGCCGGGGCGTGCCTGCCGGATGCAGGGCCGGCCGCGCGGACCCGTGACTTCGAGGAGCCTTCATGGCCGCACGCTCGATCGCATCGCTCTCCCTTTCGTTCGGCCTCGTGTCGATCCCGGTCAAGCTCTATTCGGCGACCGAGAGCTCGGCGTCGGTTCGCTTCAACATGCTCGACAAGGACGGTGGCCGGCTCAAGCAGCAGTACGTCGCCGAGAAGGACGGCAAGCCCGTCGAGCGGGCCGAGATGGTCAAGGGCTACGAGTTCGAGAAGGATCGCTTCGTGATCTTCCAGCCCGACGAGCTGAAGGCGCTGCAGGAGAGCCCGAGCCACACCATCGACATCGTCGCCTTCATTCCCGAAAAGGCCGTCGATCCGATCTTCTACGACAAGGCCTATTTCCTGGCGCCCGACAAGCGCGGTGCCAAGCCCTACAACCTGCTCCTCGAAGCGATGCGGCAAAGCGGCCGCTGCGCGCTCGCCAAGTGGGCCTGGAAGGCCAAGCAATACGTGGTGCAGGTGCGACCCGCCGAAGACGGCCTGGTGCTGCAGCAGTTGCTCTACGCCGATGAAGTGCGCTCGATGAAGGAGCTCGAGATCGAGAAGGTCGCCGCTTCGCCGGCCGAGCTGAAGCTGGCGATGCAGCTGATCGACCAGATCAGCGAAGACACCTACGACCCGACGATGTTCGAGGATGAGGAGAAGAAGCGCATCCTCGCCGCCATCGACGAGAAGATCGCCGGCAAGCACATCGTCGCCAACGAGCCGCACGAACCGGCCTCGACCGGCGGCCAGGTGATCGACCTGGTCGAAGCGCTGCGCGCCAGCCTCGGTGCGCGCGGCGCCGGCAAGGCGGCACCCGCGTCGAAGGCGCCGAAGACGGCGCCCGTTGCCGCCGTGGCTGAGCCGGTGAAGGAGCGCAAGGGCGTCAAGAGGGCGCAGAAGCCCGAAGCCGTTGCCGAAGCGCCAACCCGGGCGCGCGCAAAGAGGTGACGTGACGACGCGCGCTCCGGCGCAGGCTTCCTATTCGGTGCGCGGCATCCAGGAGATGCTCGGCCTTTCGCGCGTCGTCATTCTCGGTCTGGTCGACGCCGGTTTCGTCGCGCCGCAGCGCGGCCCGCGCAACGAATATCGCTTCAGCTTTCGCGACATCGTCCTGCTGCGCACGGCGGTCGAGCTGCGCGCGGCGCAGATCGCGCCGCGCAAGATCCTCGCCGCATTGCGCAAGCTCCGGGCCAGCCTGCCGGCCGAGATGCCGCTCACGGGCCTGCGCATCACTGCCGTAGGCAACGACGTGACGGTGCGCGACGGCAGCGCGCAATGGCAGGCCGAGTCGGGCCAGCGAGTGATGGATTTCGAAGTCGACGCCGCCACCGGCAGCGTCAGCGTGCTGCAGCACGCGCCGGCGCGCCGGCCGGCGCCGATCAGGCCCGTTGCCGAAGGCGAGGCGAGCGATGCCGCGAGCTGGTTCACGCGCGCCGAAGCGCTCGAGAGTCGCGACCGGGCGGCGGCCGAAGCCGCGTATCGCACCGCGCTGGCGATCGACCCGGGCTTCGCCGACGCGTCGCTCAACCTCGGCGCACTGCTTTGCGAAGCGCGTCGCTACGGCGAAGCAGTCACGCTGTACGACGACGCGGTGCGGCTGCATCCCGGCGAGGCATTGCTCCACTTCAACCGCGCCGTCGCGCTCGAAGACCAGGGCCGCCTCGAAGAGGCGCTGGTCAGCTACAACAACAGTCTGCAGCTCGCACCCGACTTGGCCGACGCCCACTTCAACGCCGCCCGCCTGCACGAGCAACTGGGCGACGCGAAGAAGGCGGTGCGCCATCTGAGCGCTTATCGGCGGCTGCAGGTTCGATAGGTCCGGAGCCGCTGCGTATGGCGGCCGGGCGTCGAGCGGCGCCCTTGCGGGCCCGGCGATTGCCCGGCGTATCCTGGGCACCTCGTGCGCCCTCCCTCACCACAGCGAAGGAAAGCAAGATGAATGACGACATCGACAAGAAGGCAGCGGGTACACCGAACCGCGATCCGATCACCGGCGCGCCGGGCGCGCATCCGATCGGGACCGGCGTCGGCGCAGCGGCCGGTGGCATCGCCGCAGGTGCCGCGATTGGCACCGTGGCCGGCCCGGTCGGTACGGCGGTGGGCGCGGCGGTCGGCGCGATCGTCGGTGGCCTGGCCGGCAAGGGCGTCGCCGAAGCGATCGACCCTACTGTAGAAGATGCGTATTGGCGCAGGAATTACGCCAACCGCCCTTACGTGGCGCCGGGTGCCAGTTACGACGATTTCGGGCCTGCCTACGCCTACGGCGTCAGCTCGTATTCGAACAATGTCGGACGCTCGTTCGACGACATCGAAGGCGACATGTCGCGAGGCTGGGACAACGCGCGCGGCAAGTCGAGCCTGTCGTGGGACCATGCCAAAGTCGCCACGCGCGACGCGTGGGACCGCGTGAGCGGCGACGTCGAGGAGTAATGGTACGCGCCGACCGAACGCTCGGTCGGCGCGTACCGGCGAGCCAAGACCAAGCTCGCCGCTGCCGGCAGCCTGGTCCACGAAGGGCGCGCCGACGTTAAGCTCGTGTCCCGCCGCGTCCGGAGACACTCATGCCCCATCTTCCCGGCCTCGCCTTCGACCTCGGCGAAACCATCGCCATGTTGCGTGACTCGGTGCAGCAATTCGCCGACGACGAAATCGCGCCGCGCGCCGTCGCCATCGACAGCGACAACCTCTTTCCCGCCGACCTGTGGAAGAAGCTCGGCGCGCTCGGCCTGCACGGCATGACGGTGAAGGAGGAATACGGCGGCAGCGATCTCGGCTACCTGGCCCACATCGTCGCCATGGAAGAGGTCTCGCGGGCCTCGGCCTCGGTGGGCCTGTCGTACGGCGCCCACTCGAACCTGGCCGTCAACCAGCTGCACCGCAACGGCAGCGAGGCGCAGAAGAAGAAGTACCTGCCCAAGCTCGTCTCGGGCGAGCACGTCGGCGCACTGGCGATGAGCGAGCCGAACGCCGGCTCCGACGTGGTCAGCATGAAACTGCGCGCCGAGCGCGTCAGCGGCAAGAGCGGCGATCGCTATGTGCTCAACGGCTCGAAGATGTGGATCACCAACGGCGGCGATGCCGACACGATGATCGTCTACGCCAAGACCGCGCCGGAAAGGGGAGCCGGCGGCATGACCGCCTTCATCGTCGAGAAGGGCTTCAAGGGCCTGTCGTACGGCACGAAGCTCGACAAGCTCGGCATGCGCGGCTCCAACACGTATCCGATCTTCTTCACCGATTGCGAAGTGCCGGCCGAGAACGTGCTTGGCGCCGAGGGCGGCGGCGTCAAGGTGCTGATGAGCGGCCTCGATTATGAGCGCGCCGTGCTCTCGGGCGGCCCGCTCGGCATCATGGCCGCCTGCATGGACGTGGTGCTGCCCTTCGTGCACGAGCGAAAGCAGTTCGGCCAATCGATCGGCGAGTTCCAGCTCATGCAAGGCAAGCTGGCCGACATG